>CALAWF010000102.1 GCA_937894665.1 uncultured bacterium
CCCATAATCCGCATCCACCTAATGTTAATAATTGAACAATACCAATTACGATATATCCAGTGTAAAATCTATGGATTCCTAAAAAGCCTACAAAAAATGATAGTAGGGCAGTAACTAGCCAAGATTTTTCAGCTGGTTGTGGTTGTGCTTGTGGAGTTGCATTCATACTCATAGTTCATAATTCCTTTCTTTATTCAAATATAAATAAACACCATAGTCATTTTAGTACTGACTATGGCGTTTGTAATCATTCAATAAATGTATTTAACTATTTTCCGGTTGAACCAAATCCACCTTCACCACGAACTGTTTCAGTCAATTCTGTAACAACTTCAAGTTTAGCTTGCTCAACACGAGCAATAACCATTTGTGCAATTCTTTCATCAGGTTGGATTGTGTATGTTTCGTTTGAAATATTTACGATTGGAACACAAACTTCCCCTCTGTAATCCTCATCGATTGTACCAACACAGTTGATTAAAGTGATTCCGTGTTTGATAGATAAACCTGAACGAGGTCTTACTTGAGCTTCATAACCGTGTTCTAATTCGATTTTCAAACCGGTAGGAACAAGTTTTCTTTCCAATGGTTTTAATTCCAAGGGTTCAGAAATTGCGGCACATAAATCCATGCCTGCTGCACCTTCTGTTTTATATTCCGGCAAGATATTGTTATGTAGTAATTTTTCAATTTTCAATACTGTCATTTTATTTCCTTTCCGATTATTGTGCTTTAACAGCTTTAATTTCTTCTTCAACCTTGGTTAAAATTTCATCCAATTTAGAAGAATCTTTAACACCACCTTGAGCAAAGTTTGGACGTCCGCCACCATTTGCTCCGGTTGCTCTTGCGATTTCTCCAACAAGTTTACCGGCATTTACACCTAGTTTTACAAAATTGTCAGAAACTTTAACTGCAACTGTTGTTTCTCCGGCTAAGATAATTACACTGTTTCCAAGTTTGTTAGATAAATATTCCAAACCGATTTTAATTCCGATTGGTTTTAAACCTTCAACCTTAGAAATGAATAATTTACCGCCTTCAATATCTTGTGCTCTTGAAATGAATGATGCAAATTTGTTTCTCGCATTTTCTTCTTCTAGTTTTTCCACGTGTTTTTGAAGTTCACGATTTTCATCAGATAATTTTTCAACACGTTCTACAACCTCGTCAAAATGAGATTTGAATTTTGTTGATAATTTATCAATTTCAGCGGATTTTGCGTTCAAGTATTCAATTGCAGAATTTGAAACAGCAGCTTCAATACGTCTTGTACCTGCAGCAATTGCACTTTCTGAAATAATTTTAACAACTCTCAAATCTACAAGCTGTCTTGCATGAGTACCTGCACAAAATTCTTTAGAAATACAATCAACACCGTCTTTTGTTTCTTTTTCAATTGAAACAACACGAACCGTATCGCCGTATTTTTCACCAAATAGAGCGGTAGCTCCTGTTAATTCAGCTTCTTTGATGCCCATAACTTTGGTATTAACTTTATAACCTTCACCAATCCATTTGTTCATCAAGTTTTCAACTTTAACAATTTCTTCACTTGTCATAGCTCTTGAGAATGTAAAGTCAAATCTCATACGACTTTCATCTACATAAGAACCTGCTTGTTTTACTTCTGAACCCAAAACTTTTACAAGTGCTGCTTGAAGTAAGTGAGCAGATGTGTGATGAACTCTGATTTGTTCTCTTCTTGGAACATCGATATAAGCCTTAACGGTATCGCCGATAGAAACTTCTCCGTTCAGAACATTACATCTGTGAACGTACAAATCGTTAACCTTGAATGTAGTTAAAACTTCGGCTTTCAAGTTTTCGCTTTCGATGTATCCGCTATCTCCAACTTGACCACCACATTCAGCATAGAATGGAGTTTTATTTAAAACAATATCAACATATCCTTCGCCTTCAACTTGAGCCAAAATCTTAGCATCAGAACAAGCATTATCTGTATAACCTATGAAATCAGTTGAACCAACTTCTTTTTCAATTTTAGCGTACTTCATATCACCTGTTACACTAATTTTAGCTGTTGCAGCTTTTGCACGTTCTTTTTGTTCTTGCATTGCAGCTTTGAAACCGGCTTCATCAACGTTCAAACCTTGTTCTGCTGCGATTTCTTTTGTCAATTCAAATGGAAAACCGAAAGTATCATACAATTTGAAAGCACTTTCGCCGTCAATGTCTTTTTTATTATCGATAAATTCGTCCAACATTTTGTAGCCTCTATCAAGAGTTTTAGCAAAACGTTCTTCTTCTTTTCTGATTGTATCAATAATTTTTTGTTTATTTTTAACCAAATCAGGATATGCTTCTCCGTAATTTTCAACGATAACGTCAACCAATTTATATAAGAATGGTAATTCCATACCCAAAATCTTTCCATGACGCAAAGCTCTTCTCAAAATCATACGAAGAACATAACTTCTTCCTTCATTTCCAGGGATTACACCATCTGAAATAAGGAATGAAACACATCTTGCGTGGTCTGTAATAATTCTTAAAGATACATCTGTTTTTTCAGATTTTTTGTAAGGAACACCACTCATTTCAGAAACTTTATCCATAATAGGTTTTAGTAAGTCAGTTTCAAATGTTGATGCAACACCTTGGCAAACCATTGCAATACGTTCTAAGCCCATGCCTGTATCAACGTTTTTCTTGCCTAATGGAGATTGATTACCTTCTTCATCTTGATACAATTCTGTAAATACCAAGTTCCAAATTTCAACCCATCTGTCGCATTCGCAAGTATCAATACCACAATTAGGGTCATCACATTTGTATTGTTCACCTAAGTCGTAGTGAATTTCTGAACAAGGACCGCAAGATCCAGATGCTCCAGGAGGACCCCAGAAATTATCTTTTTTACCTTTACGTTTGATACGTTCAGCAGGAACACCAACACTTCTCCAAATGTCAAAAGCCTCTTCGTCTGTTTCGTAAATAGTAATCCACAATCTGTCTTTATCTAATTTTAAAACTTCAGTAACAAATTCCCAAGCCCAAGGAATAATTTCTTTTTTGTAATAATCGCCAAAAGAGAAATTACCTAACATTTCAAAGAATGTATGGTGGCGTGGAGTTCTACCAACGTTTTCAATATCTGAATCTTTACCACCGGCTCTGGCACATTTTTGACAAGAAGTTGCTCTTGCAGGTTCATAAGGGCAAGGTTGAATACCTAAAAAGATAGGTAAAAATTGCAACATTCCAGCAGTTGTAAGAAGAACTGTTGGATTATCTGGAACAAGACTTGAACTTTCAACAATTGTATGTTGATGCTTGTTCTTAAAGTAATCTAAATATAACTTTCTAATTTCATTTCCGCTTAGCATAATCTTTTCCTTTATAAATTAATTACAGTATAGAAAAATTATAGCTTAAACATAAAAAATCCGAAAAAATATATGATATTTTGTAGATTTTTATTAACAACACACTACCCAACTGGATAGTATAGAATTACACAGTTGTATAGTTGAAGAGGAAGAGTTTTATTAGTTAAATAAAAATGTAAGAAAATCTAATACAAAATAAAAAAAACTTTTTCATACTTCCAGCTATTCATAAACAAGGGGGCCTATATGGCTCTTTTCTTTTTGTTAGAGGATTAAGGAGAAATGAAGAAAAATTTTAAAAATTATACTTGCAAGAAAAAATTTTCGTGCTAAGATAAAAAATGTAAGCCCTGGTAGCTCAGCTGGATAGAGCAACCGCCTTCTAAGCGGTAGGTCATGCGTTCGAATCGCATCCAGGGTAAATTTATAAAAAGGTTCTGCATAAGCAGAACCTTTTTTATTGTTAAATAATTTATCGAATTTTTGTGATAATATTTTTAAATGGATTATATAATTATAAGTTGTTTAATAACATTATTACTGATAATTCCCATAATTAGTTTTATTCTAAAATGGTTTCAATATAAAAATTGTAAATATTATAAACTTACAAATAATTCTTATTTCTCTGTATTATTCAATAAAGGAACGAACGGAGAATACAAATTATATCAAAATTTAAATTTTTTTGAAACGATAGGGTGTAAGTTTTTATTTAACCTATATATTCAAAGAGAAAACGGTAAAACCTCTGAAATAGATTTAATTATGTTTCATCATAAAGGTTTATTTGTTTTTGAAAGTAAAAATTATAGTGGTTGGATATTTGGAAATGAAAACAATAAAAAATGGACACAAACCTTACCTATAGGATATGGTGAAAGTCATAAAGAACATTTTTATAATCCAATAATGCAAAATGCTACACATATTAGAGCAATAAGAAAATATATAGATGACACCATTCCCATTTACTCAATAATTGCATTTTCAGATGATTGTACACTCAAAAATGTAACAACGAGGAGTAATGTTATTGTTACATATTATAGCGACTTACAAGAAAAAATCATATCTAAACTATCTGAAATCAAGAATTACTCAATGTCTAAAGACTTAATGGATAAAACTTATAATACACTTTTTGAATTTACAAATGCTGATGAATATACAAAACAACAGCATTTGAAAAATCTGAGATAGCACCGTCTTTATGTTACAATAAAAGCAAAGGATAGATAATGTACAAAAACTGCTTTACTAAAAATGATGAATATAAGGCGAAAATTAATGCTTTACGCCCACTTTCCAACGAAGCATTATTACAAGTAAAAGAGTATTATAAAATTGGTTTGACTTATGCTTCAAACGCTCTTGAAGGAAACACTCTTAGCTTAGCAGAAACAAAAGTTGTATTAGAAGATGGTATTACAATCGGAGGAAAACCTTTAAAAGACCACTACGAAACGGTCGGACACGCAAAAGCTTTTGATGAAATAATTAAATTGTCCCAAAATGCAACTTACAGAAGCCGACATCAAACTATTACATAAATTATTCTATGAAAAAATTGACAGTGAAAAAGCTGGCAAGTATAGGACTTCACAAGTTATAATAACCGGTTCAGATGTAGAATTACCAAAACCGGAAGAACTTGACGAAAAAATGCATGAGTTTATTTTGCAGTTACCGAAATTAAAAGCAGAATTACATCCTGTTGAATATGCCGCAATGGTACATATAATCTTCGTAAATATTCATCCATTTGCAGACGGTAACGGCAGAGTTGCAAGACTGTTAATGAATTTAGCATTATTACAAAGTGGCTACAATATTGTTGTAATTCCTCCTGTTGTAAGAGCAGATTATACTTCAACATTACAAGAAACTAATAAAGGCAATAATACAGATTTTATTAATTTCGTTTCAGAAATGGTTTTAGAGTCGCAAAAAGAATACCTTAAAATTATCAGCAGATTTTAATTATTCTACTACCATCAACACTGAAATAAATTTATAGCCTATACAGTATTTAATTTTGGTTCACAGAACGCAAATATATACTCATATAAATCATTCAACAACCTTGTTTTATAATATGAGTTACCTTTCATATCCTCTGTTTCATTTCTAGGAACAAGGTGATTAGAGCAATTTTGTAAAAATACTCTTATGTCACTATCGTTGGCATACTGCAAAAGTTCTATTGTAAATTCGCCAATTTTACCAAAATATTTCATATAAATATTATAATCTAAATGTGGTAAATATAAACAAATGTAACAATATTGTGATTTCTAATACATATATTAATTTTTAACGGTTAATTTTATATGCTTTTATTTGCTTTTATGCTTGCACCTAAAATCATTTCCCCTCGTGCCTTTTAGCCTGTTTTGTTTGATAATAAAAATATAAAAGAAAGGCAATAATAAAGTGCGAGTATACGAACAAAATAATCAAATAATCACTGGTATTTTGAAATGATGGTACGAAAAAAACGCTACTGTCGAGCTATCCCTGAAGCGACAAATAAATCGGAAGCCATTACTTACATGCAAGCCTTTAGAACAGAACTTTTAAGAGGTAGGTTAGACCTTATTGACGATTATGGAACTGATAAATTTGAAACAATAGTTGATGATTATATCAGGTATGCAAAAACTAACTTAAAATCAATAGATACAGTAATCCCAATAGCAAAAAGTTTTAAGTGTTTATGGGGGAAAAAACTAATCAATGATATAACACCTAAACTTATTGAAAAATATAAATCTGATAGAAATGGGCAAATTTATCTTCAGAAAAAAGTTGGTGATAAAGTTACCACCAAAAGAATTTGTCCTGCTACAGTAAATCGTGAGTTAGGTGTTTTATCTAAAATTTTCAGTATTGCCATTGATAATAAGAAAACAAAGGAAAATCCAGTAACAAAGGTGGAAAAACTGAAAGTTGCAAATAAATTAGAAAGGCATATGACTGCAGAAGAACAAGATAGGTTTATAAAATTCTGTAATCATGATTACTCATACTTAAATGTTACGGCTGCCGAATTAAAAAAAATTACTAATAGGTACAGTAATTATTCGTACGACCATGTGCGCGATATTGCTTTAATCTCATTAAATACAGGTATGAGGTTTAATGAAGTATTAAATCTTACATGGGATTGTGTAGATTTTTCTGTAAATTTATTATGTGCCTTAAATACAAAAAATGGATAAAAAAAATGATGTTCCAATGAACAACACAGTTAAAAACATTTTGCTTGAAAGATATAACACAAAGGGAGCAAATGTTTTTGTTTTCACAAATCCTGCAACAGGTACAAGGTATGGTAACATACATAAAGCATTTACAACTGTTTGTAAAAGGGCAAATTAACAAATTTTGTCCTTGGTTGTGTTTGTTGTTTACAAATCTTCAACCTTGCACAGTTCTACCATTTGCCACCCAGTACACTATGTAAATTAGTCCATAAAAATTACATAAAACATTTTTTGCAAAATTTGCATTAAAAAAGCAAGGTCTAAAAGCCTTGCTATTATTGTGTTTAAATGGAGCGGGAGACGAGGCTCGAACTCGCGACATCCTCCTTGGCAAGGAGGCATTCTACCACTGAATTACCCCCGCTTATTTGGGTTACCTCTTAATCATACATGCTAAATTTTATATTTCAAGCACTTTTTTTTAAATTTTTCAAAATTTCTTTGTAAATTTTTATTTCCACCATTGAATACATACGCAAATTATCTTTTGTTTGGTTATTATATAATAGCAAAGTTAGGAAAATGAAAGGAAAACAAATGGCAATCATATCTAAAATTTCAGAAGGAAGTCAAAAATTACAAAATAGATTTCTCACAGGTGGATTTATGCATATAGGAGCTGTAACTCGTGAACCAAGAGCAAATACGGCTGAAGAGCTAGTAAGTTCTATCAAAGCATATGCAAAAACGAATCCGGAAATTGCAGAATTTGCAAAACACATAAACGAAATGAACCCTAAACACTTAGGCTTAGCTCAAGATATTATCGATTTGACTAACACTAGAGAAATGTCAATGACAAATATTGACTTGGGACAAAAAATTCAAGATGGAACTACTTATGCCGGTTATATGTTAAAAAGATTACCTGAAATTAGCAAGAAAAATCCGGAAGCTCTTGATTTGACAGAAGAAGTTATCAATAATTCCGATACACAAAATGCTAAATTCTTTTTATCCAAATTGTTTGGCTATAATCTTGAAAACATGAGTAGTATTTCAGAACAAATGAAAGCAACAAAAGAAGTTGTTCCGGAAGTTGCAAAAAGTACGCTTGAAGGTGGTTATACCGGAGATTTCAGCAAAAATAACCAATTCTTCACATTTATCCAAACATTATGTTCTGGAGATTCAAAACCGGAAAACATTAAATTACTAAAGCCAATTTTTGAAATGATGGACAAAATAAATAAAAATACCGGTGCTACTTGTAATATTGAAAGACTCAGAACAGCAGAAACGAAGATTGTGAAAGATAATATGGATGCTCTTCCTTATTTATTAGAAAATGCTGAAGCTCAAGGAAAAACAATTGATGTTACAGATTTTCTAACTAAAGCACCTAAAGTTGATTAGTATTTATATTTATTATTGATAATATTAAAAGAACCGACTTGATTAAGCCGGTTCTTTTATATCTGAATCCATTGATTTTATTGTTATTCCAATTCGTCCACCAAATCGTTTATTCAACATATTAACTAAATCATTTGATGAATTTACCCAGAACATAGAAGATGCAAGAATTTTTACATCACCTGTTAAATCAGGTAGCTTCAACATAACCGGATCTGAACCAGAGAATTTGCAAAGCATTTGTTTCATCAACATCAACTCTTCAAATTTCAATTCATCCTTCAATTCGATTGTGAAAATATTTGAATTATCAACAGGTTTAACTGTATCAATCAAAATAATCGGTGGGTCATCATCCCTTCGTCTGCTAACTTTTCCTGATACGATAATTCTTTGTTCATTTTGCAAGAAGTCATTATACTCAGCAATTTTTGAATTAAATGCCAAAGTATCGATTTTACCTGTCAAATCTTCGACAGTTACAAAACGAACAAATTTTGTCGGATCATTTCTTGTCGGAATTTGCTTTGTTGCAGTAACAAGTCCGCAAATAGTAACAACTTTGTCGTTTGGAACTTCAGGAATTTGAGAAATTTTATGAGTCATCAAGAATGGTAACTTATCCCTAATTGTAGATAAGGGATGACTTGTTACGTAAAATCCTAAAAATTCTTTTTCGAAAATTTGAATTTGTCTTGCATCATATTCCTCATCAGAGCCTGAAAGATGGAATTTTGCATCCTCAACAGATGCGGTATCACCTAGCATATCAAACAAACTACCTTGTCCGGATTCCTTTTCTTTAGCTTCTTTTGAGGCCGTTGAAGTGATGTATTCAAGGTTGTCCATCAATTGTTTACGGCTCTTTTCGATAGTTGAGAATGCACCGGCTTTAATCAAACCTTCCAAAGCTCTTTTGTTTGCACATTTTACGTCAACTCTTTTGATAAAATCGTAAATTGATTTGTAATCACCATTAGCTTCACGCTCTTTGATAATTTCTTCAATTACACCTTCACCAACTTGTTTGATTGAAGCTAAACCAAATCTGATGTTCTTTCCATCCGGTGCGTATTCAAGATAAGACTTGTTAATATCCGGAGGAAGAACCTTGATACCATACTTTAAGGCTTCTTCAATATATGCTTGAGTTTTTTCTTGGTCGCCCGCAACACTTGATAACAATGAGGACAAGTATTCAACAGGATAATGACATTTTAAATATGCTGTTTGATATGCAACAAATGCGTAAGCTGAAGAGTGAGCTCTATTGAAACAGTATGAAGCGAAATTCTGAATCTGTTCAAACAGAGTTTTTGCATCTTCTGCTTTCATCCCGTATTTTGCAGAACCCGCAATGAGTTTATCTTCTTGAGCAGCCATTGCTGCAGGGTCTTTGTGTCCCATCATACGACGAACCATGTCAGCTTGACCAAGAGAATAATCTGCCATTTCTTGGAAAATCTGCATGATTTGTTCTTGGTAAACCATTGTTCCGTATGTATCTTTTAAGACTTTTTCAAGTCTCGGGTGCGGATAAGTGATTTCTTGACGCCCATGTTTTCTATCTACGAAAACATCAACCATGCCTGAACCCAACGGTCCCGGACGGAATAGTGCAACTAAAGCACCTAAATCTTCAAAAACGTCGGGTTGCAATTTTTTAACAAGGTTTGTCATCCCTTGAGATTCTAACTGGAATACCCCAACCGTTTCACCACGAATTAACATATCGTATGTTGGTTTGTCATCTAGTGGAATATGGTTAATATCTAAATCAATATCCTGACATTTTTTAATTAATTTAACGGTTTTAGAAATCATGGTAAGGTTTCGAAGCCCCAAAAAGTCCATTTTTAACAACTTCATTTTTTCCAAAATTTCTCTGTGATATTGGGTTACAACAACGCCATCTTTACCATGTTGAACAGGTACAATCTCATCCAATGGTTTATAGGAAATGATTACCCCTGCTGCGTGCATACCGGTTGCGTTTTTTAAACCTTCAACATGCAATGCGGTATCAACAAGTCTTTTAACTTCCGGATCACTATCATATAAGGTTTTCAATTCCATACCATCTTGCAGAGCATCAGAAATTTTTGCCCCAGGATCACCTGAAATTAAGTCTGAAAGCTGTTTACTTCTTGCGTATGGAATATCAAATACTCGAGCAACACTTTTCATTGCGTTACGTGCAGCTAAAGTGTTAAATGTAATAATCTGACAAACTTTATCAGCACCATATTTTTCAACAACGTAGTCAATAACTTTTCCACGTTTTTCAATACAGAAATCTGTATCAATATCAGGCATACTGAAACGTTCTGGATTCAAAAATCTTTCGAACAATAGGTTATGCTCAATCGGATCTAAGTCCGTAATATCAAGAGCATAAGCGACCAGCGAGCCGGCAGCCGAACCCCTACCGGGACCGACCGGAATATCATGAGTTTTGGCATAGTGGATGAAATCCCACGTAATCAAGAAATACGCTGAAAATCCCATCTGTTCAATTACGCCAAGCTCATATTTTGCACGTTCTTGGAGTTTTGGTTCAATTTCTTCCTGGTGATATTTTCTTCTAATTCCTTGATATACAAGTTTTTCTAAGTATGTATCGGTTGTAAAACCTTCCGGCACAGGAAAATCCGGCAACGGAGCTTTCCATTCTACAGTGATATGACACTTTTTAGAAATTTCTACCGTGTTTTTTATACATTCATCAAATGTATCACTATCAAGCCATTTGAACGCATCACGCAACTCTGAAACCGTTTTTACATAGAACTCATTATTTGGGAAATGAAATCTATTTGGGTCAGATTTTGAGGATTTGGTTTGCATACACAAAAGAGTATCATGCCAATCCGCATCTTCTTTGTTCAAATAGTGAGAGTCGTTTGTGATAATCATTTTTATATCGAGTTCTTTTGCAATACGTATCAAATCAGGATTTGTACGTTTTTGGTCTTCAAGTCCATGGTCTTGCAACTCGATATAATAATCTTCACCAAATAAATCTTTAAATCTTTTAGCTGTTGCTTTGGCTTCTTCATAATCACCTTTTAACAACTTTTGAAGAACTTCGCCCCCCAAACAAGCAGAAGAACAAATCAATCCTTCGTGGTATTGTTCAAGAAGTTCCCAGTTAATACGAGGCTTCATATAAAAGCCGTCAATATGAGCTTTTGAAGCCAGTTTAACAATATTCTTATAACCTTGGTTATTTTTTACAAGCAAAACCAAGTGGTATCTAGGATTATGATTTGGATCACGTTCAGAAATATCCCCATCATGAACATAAAATTCACAACCAACAATCGGATTAACTAATTTGGGTTTATAATTCGGATCTTGTTCAGCTTTTTCTCTTTCTTTCGAGTTATTTTTATCCGCATCTATATACAAGTCCATTGCACCATACATGACACCGTGATCGGTTACCGCAACACCAGGCATGTTGTGTTCTGCACAAAATTTAACTAAATCCCCTATCCTAATCGCTCCATCCAGTAATGAATACTCTGTGTGTAAGTGGAGCGGAACATATTCTTGATTAACATCTACCATAATTCCTTAATGTTATCATGCAAATAATTCGAAAAAAATAATATATTAAATTTAATTAATGGAAAATTAAAACAGCGATTATTGCAGCAAAAAATAGCGGAATGTTGTAATGCAAAAATGTCGGGATACACGTATCCCAGATATGATTGTGCTGTCCGTCAGCATTCAATCCGGCCGTTGGACCAAGTGTTGTATCAGAAGCCGGAGAGCCTGCATCGCCCAACGCTGCGGCTGCTGATAAAATAATTATCATAGCAGGAATACTAAATCCTAATTTCAAACAAATTGGAACATACAAAACTGCCAAAATCGGAATCGTACCAAAAGATGTGCCTATTCCCATCGTAATAAACAAACCTACAACAAGCATTAAAATTGTTGCAATAATTTTGCTAGACATCATAAACGGAGTAATTGCGTTAACAAGAGAATTAATTCCGCCGGTTGCTTTCATTACAGATGCAAAACCAGCAGCAACAAGCATTACAAATGCAACATACCCCATCAAACCGACGCCTTCATTTATCAATTTGTCCATCTTATCGTGGTCAATTGCTTTAAAACCAAAGATTACAGCCAAACCAACTAAAGCACCGAGCGGCAAAGAATTTGTCCACAATTGAACGCCTAAGGTTATAACGGCAGCAATTAGTGTAATATAGTGATTTTTGTTTAATTTCAAGTCTTCAACCTTAGTTTCATCTTTAATATTAAGGTTTTCATAATTTCTAGGTTTTCTATAAGATATAAAAATTGCAACTAAAAATCCTACAAATAAGCAAGCACCAATTATCCAGTTATATTTCCAAATGTCGCTTTTAACAACCTCAACCCCATTTTGCATCATATTTTCTGCAATCAATCCTTGGAAAATTAATCCAAATCCCGCAGGAATAGCAATATATGGAGCTTCTAAACCAAAAGCCAAACCACAAGCAACAGCTCGTCTATCGATTTTTAATTCATTCATCAATGCAAGTAATGGAGGGACAAGGATTGGAATAAACGCAATGTGAACAGGAATTAAGTTTTGAGAAAGTATTGCTATTCCTGTCAAAATAAATATCAACATGTACTTTTTAGATTTGATAACTTTTGATATTTTCATTGCCAAAATCGGAGCAAGCCCTGTGTGGGTCATAGACGCAGCAAACGCACCGAGCAAAATATAACTCAATGCCGTTTCAGAATTATCACCCATACCGTGAATAAAAATATCCATCACATCAGATAATCCAATATGACCAACAAGTCCACCAACAACAGATGAAATTATCAAAGCCAGCAAAACATTTATTCTGCACAAACACAATATGCAAAGTAAAATAACAGCTATTATTATCGGATTTGTAAGAAGTGATAACATTTTATTTTTCCTTAAATTATTTGATTATTCGATTACAAAAATCATCTTCTGATAGCGTTTTACCGGTAATTTCCATAATCAATTCTGCATCATCTTTTGATGAACCAAACTTGAACAATTTTTCATTCAAATAGTTTGATGTTTTTGAATTTTTAGAAATTTCACCTAATTCAGAAATCATCGCATTATAAAGTTGAGCCTTGATTAGCCCTGCTCTAAAGTAGTTTTGATAATACCCCGGATGAGATAAGTAGTGAGGAATTGTTGCCCATTCATTATTAGACTCTGTTTCATCCCCTCTGTGAAGATATTTTTGCTTCAACTCTCTCCACAAACTCTTCAAATCTCTATCAGGATTTCTGTACATTTCTCTTTCAAATTCAATAATTTGAAGAGAACGATTAACAAATCTGGCATCATCTTTTTTTAATTCTGCTTTGAATTTGTCTAAAATTTCTTGCGGAACAAGATTAGATAAAATATTTTCAGTTTTTGGCAAATCACCCATCATCATTGCAACAGCCTCTGTCATTGCAGAAGAAGACGGCTCTTGTTCTAAAAATGGCAAGTTCAAATCTAGTCCAATATCATATACACAATGCCCAAGTTCATGCAAAATTGTATCCAAACTATTGGTATTATTTGTCAAATTTGCAAGGATTCTTGCATCTTTTGCGGGTTTGATACAAAAAGCAAAACCGTGGGTATTTTTATTTTTTCTAGGGAATAAATCTAAAGTTATGCCCATATTATCGACATCAAAACCCATTTGGATATAAACACTTTTCGCAATATCTACAACTTGTTCTTTTGATGACAAATATTCTGTAACCGCTTTTTCAGGAGTGTTATCTGTTAACAATCCATAGTGATAATCTTTCAATTCTTCAGGTTTAACACCAAAACTTTTTGCAAGTTCAGCTTTTCTTTCTTCGTCAAATTCGATTGATTTTGCTTCAATTTTAGATGATACACCGCTTAACAACGCATCCAAGTCTTTTGGAGTTATGTCGTAAGAATCTTCAATCATATAATCAAAATAAGTGTCATAACCCTTTGTTTTAGCGTAAGCGTTACGCATTTTTACAAATTCAACTAAATCATCTGCAATTTCATCACCTGATTTGATATTTGCATTATAGGCTTTTTTACGAATTTCAGGATTATGTTCTTTTTCTAAGATTTTCATAATCTCAGCCTTTGAAACAGCTTTGCCATCTATTTCCATAACATAAGAATTAAATTTTGAAGCAATTTCATTTTCCTTATCTCGAAGAGCTTTCAACTCATTTCCGGATTCAATTTCATTATAAAAAGCCTTAACTAAATCCTTTAACTGTTTTGATAAATGTTTATCTTCTAAACCTTGTTCTTGAATAGCTTTCAATTCTTCATACATCTTTTTATCTTTAAACAAATTACTCATTTGTTCTTGAGATTCGGTATATTTTTTTAAATTTTCTTCTGTAGAATTTGTATAAAAATTCCAGCCGGCAAGCTCAGAACTATATAAAACAGGTTCATACTTTTTTGTAAATTCTTCTCTCAATTGAAAATATTTTTCTTTGTTATCCATAAATATTCACCTCTTCTACTTAATTTTTATATCATAACAAGGATAAGCCTTTGAACAACCTTCAAGACGTTGAAGTTTAATATCAATATTACCCTCTGTAACCTTAAATTGGTCTGAAAAATCACCGATTTCCATTTTTTTACTATCATTGGGGACAATGTAATATTTATAAAAATCATCACCAATATCATTGATTACAGCAAACTTGTTATGTCGCTTTGAAAAATCCAATGCTACAGAAGATTTTTTAAGCTCTGAAACATAGATTAATTCATAACCTTTTAATAATGTTTTAATCTCATCTTTAGCCAATTTTCTCGGAACAAATTTCACACCGTTAAAAATAAGTTCATAATACTCAAAAGTTCTTGGGAAATAAGAATATAATCTTTTGCCTTTCAAAAATTCTTGACTGCCCTCTCCAACCCAAACATCTTCTTTTGGTACTTGAGCATTACCGGTAATCAAATTATAAGAGGTATAACCACCATTGCCTTCCGGAACTTGAACCTGCAAAATAATTTCCTCTTTTGACTCGTCATCGTCCGTTTTTTGGTACTCACGCCATTGATACTTATTCATATTATAAGTCCAAACTTTTTGACCAATTTTTGTCGGCAGCATTGATTGTTCTTTTTTCTCCTGAGCCTCATCCGAAAGAACAATAAACCAGCCTAAAAAACCAATAATTACGAAACAAATAATTGCACCTATAATATATTTTTTATTCATAAAAGCTCCATATTTTAATAATTTTCACCTAATAACATACCATAAAAAATAAGATGATACATAAAAATTTCTGCATTGTTGTCCATATTAATTAGCCGCATGGCTACTAGAGAAAAATTTACGGAAAAGATTTAATATAATTAATCTTTTTCATACTTCCAGCTATTCTTAATTCCAACGAGCCTTAAATTTTAAGGCTCTTTTTTTATTTAAAGTTGAGAAGTTCTTAAAAGGGAATAGGGGAATAAGTTCGTTAAAAGTCTATAGGTCAATAAGTTGATAAGTCTATAAGTGCGTTATGTAATTAATTCGTCATTCCGAGCAGTATCTCTTACTATGGCGTTTAAATAGAGATTCCGAACCAAGTTAGGAATGACAGTACGAATTTTGTCATTCTGAGCGAAGCGAAGAATCCCTTACTGAACGCCCAAGTCAGAGATTCTTCGGGTAAATTTGCTAAATAATCTTACCTATTTCAACAGTTCACCCCTCAGAATGACGTAACCTAACCGCAACGAACTTATTTCCTTATTCCACTGTTCCAATATTCCCTTTTCCTCAAAAAAAATCCTCCCCGCAAACCATTATCCACCAAGGATGTCAAGTGTCAAACTCCCCCAAGTGGCTAGTCGTATTTTTACGTAGGTAAAAATACGGATGT
>CALAWF010000103.1 GCA_937894665.1 uncultured bacterium
AAAAAAGCTGTTAACGAAGCTGTTGGATATGATTATCCATTAGTATTACACGGTTCATCTTCAGTTCCAAAAGAATTCGTTGCTAAATGTAACAAATTCGGTGGTAACTTACCAGATGCACAAGGTGTTCCAGAAGATATGCTTAACTACGCTTCTAAACACGGTGTTGCAAAAATTAACATCGATACAGATTTAAGACTTGCAATGACTTCTACAATCAGAGAATTCTTTATTGAACACCCTGAAAAATTCGACCCAAGAGAATACATGGGACCAGGTAGAACAGCCGTTAAAGAAATGGTTATGCACAAAATGAGAGATGTATTGGGTACAGCAGGACACGCTCAAGACTAATTGCTTGATAATACAAAACTCTAACAAAGTTGCAAAAACACCCACCTCTTATGAAGTGGGTGTTTTGTTATAAAAATCAATACTTTTTAAATTATATCTTGCAAATTATAAACCATTGTCTTTAAAATTTGTAGAGTTTCAGAATTTGGTTGTTTCAACAAATTCACAATATTTTTCTCAAAATCCAAAGGTAAAATTTTACAATTTTCATTAGCAAATTTTATTAATCTTTTTTCTCCAGGATGAAGTAATTCATTTTTTGCAAAAATTACATCAAAATAACTGGCTAAAAAGGCGGATATTCTATGATTTATACTATTTATATCATTTCTTTTTATGGCTTTTTCAATTTGTTCATAATAAGAAGCAAATGGTTTTTCATACATTAACATCATATTTCGATGAATTATATTTAATTTTAATCTTTCAGGATACGGGGTATCAATTTTCTTTTTCAAATTGGTCAAATATTCTTTTTCTTCAAATAGAATATTGAAATTCTTTAAAGTATATAAAAAACATGTAGTATAACCATTTGAAGGATAATTTTTTACCCAAACGTTATCTACAACTTGGCTAAACCAATTAACATTCCAAAACATAACATCCAACTGAATATTAAGTCCATCAACAAAATATTCATCTCCGGCACCAAAATATTCACCGCCGACCTCAAATTTTGTTGAATATTTTTCTACTACAGCCCGTCTTTTATCAACAGAAATGTCTTCTGATACAAAAACATAAACATCAACATCAGAAAGATTATCACTCGTTTTGGCAGATGTTGTTCCCCCAATTGCAATTGCTTTTACTTCCGGAAAGTTTTTGTACTCACTAATAATTTCATCTAATAATTGACTATCTATCTCCATACATTTCTCCTAAATAAATTGCTGCTAAAGCCAAATCAGATTTTGTTGTAACCTTAATATTGCGATAATCACCTTCTTGAATAAAAACATCATAGCCAAGATATTCCAACATGCCAGCATCATCAGTATAAGACTCATCTTTTAGTGTTTCGTGAGCAGATTTTATTATCTTGTATTCAAAAGCCTGCGGAGTTTGGGTATTATACAATCTTGAACGATCAATTGTCTTGATAATTAAACCATATTCATCAACCTCTTTTATCGTATCCACAGTTTTTGTCATAACAGAAATTGCTCTTTTTTCTACAACATCAACCATTAATTTTTTAATAATTTCAGGAGAAATCATCGGTCTTGCACCATCATGGATTAGTACATAATCACAATTTGTAGCCTCTAACCCTTTTCTTACAGATTCTTGACGAGTTTTGCCGCCTTCAACAACTTTGACGTTAGGAAAATCTTGAAACATCTCAGATACATTATCAATTATTGTAGGGTTTGCACAAATAACTATTTCATCAATACTTGAATTTAAAAATGCTTCTACTGTATATTTAAGAATTTCTTTTCCATGAACTTTTTCGAGCAATTTATTAGTTGAGCCGCCAAACCTTGAAGATGTACCACCAGCCGTGATAATTGCAGTATATTTCATATTCTACTCCTTATTATTTTTCAAAATGATTAAAAATCTTTTCTTCTACATCCTGTTTTGAATAATGTTTAACACTCTCGTCCAATTTAAGATTAACCCCTAAACCATCACAAACAGTACCAATCTCAATTCCACCATCGTAACTTTGAGGTACAGTCGCAAGAATTTGATAATCTTCACCACCAAACAAAACTAAATCTTGCCAATTTTCAAACTGTTCAATATCTTTATCATACGGAATTTTATCAAAATCAATATTTAACAAGACACCGCTTTCATTTGCAATAGTTGATAATGCGTCCATCAAACCATCAGAAGTATCCATCATTGCATAAGGTTCTTGCACTGTTGTCGAAATATTTTTTCCAAATTCAACTTGTGCAACTGGATTAGTATGAGATTTAATAAATTTTTCAGGAGATTTTTTACCACCTAATAACAATTTTAAACCGGCAGAACTTGAACCATGAATACCGGAAACAATAACTTTTTGACCAACTTTAGCATTTTTACGGGAAGAAATATTTCGTCCTAAAGTTTTTCCAATAGCACAGATTGAAATATATATTTTTTCAGAACCCGTAATATCCCCCCCGACAATCTGAATATCACTCCCACAAGCTTTTTTACACCCATTATAAAATTCTTCCACAAAACTATTTTCAATATTAGAAGGCAAAGATAATGATGCGGTTAAATACTTAGGTTCTGCTCCACTTGCAGCAACATCAGAAACATTTACCATGACAGACTTGAAACCTAAATCAAATGCTGAAGTAAATTTTGTTGAAAAATGAATATCTTCAACAAGGCTATCTTGAGTTACAACAATTCCTAAATCCTTCAAATATGCACAATCATCTCCAATATATGGAGAATTTAAGATATTTTTTATAATTGATATAAACTCTTTTTCTTTCATTATGATTAAACTATATCATGCTCAATTAGTGAAATAAATTCTTTTACAAGGGTATTATTCCATTTTTTACCTGCATCTGATTTTATAATTTCCAAAGCATCTCGAGAAGATAACTTAGCTCTATACGGACGAGGCTCAATTAGGGCAAAATATTCATCAATAATTAAAATAATTTGTGAAGTTAGCGGAATTTCCTCTTTAGACATTTTGTTTGGATAACCTGAACCATCCCAATTTTCATGGTGATGTTCAATTATCGGTAACACATCCTGAATATAAGAAATAGGTTTCAAAATCTCTCTTGCCGCAATAATTGGATGATTTTTAATTTTATTACGTTCTTCATCTGTGAGAGGTGTTGCCTTTTGCAATATATCTTGTGGAAGCATTAAATTCCCAATGTCATAAAGAAGAACTGCAACTTTCAAATTATCGATTTCTTCTTTTGGTAAATCAAATCTTTTTGCTAAACTTGCAGCCATAAGAACTTTATTCTTAATAACCCCAGAAGAGTGCATCGGGTTATACAACTTAGTCAAAACATCTGCAACGGTGTATAAAGATTCATTAGTCATTTCATCTTTATTGGCAGGAGCTTGAAGTTTCAAGCATAATTCTTTTGAAAGATGTTTTGCCATTGGAATTCGATTTTTAGACAAAATATCAACAAATGTATTAACTGCGATTTCTTGCCAAGAAGTTTCAGAAATTGGTTTTGCAAGAGTAACTCTGTTACGACCATCTCGTTTTGAAGTGTACATAGCTTGGTCAGTAAGTTCCAGAAGTTCTTCAACATTATCAGTATGTTCAAAATACGTCGCAACACCCAAACTACCCGTAATATGACCAATTGTATCAATCTCAGTTTTTTCAATTGCACTACGTATTCTTTCTGCCGCAATCATTGCACCATCAGATGAAATCCCCGGAAGCAAAACATCAAATTCTTCACCGCCAATACGAGCCGGAACATCGACAGAACGAGCGTTTGCTTTTAGGACATCCGCAATAGTTTTAATTGCCAAATCACCGTAAAAATGTCCATGTGTATCATTAATTTTTTTCAAAAAGTCCAAGTCAATCCCAATAATAGAAAATGGTTGTTGTTGACGTTTTGCACGCTGAACTTCTTTTTCTAAAGATTCTTCAAAATATCTTCTATTATACAATCCTGTTAAGGCATCCGTAACAGCTTGATCTCGAACTGCTTGGAACAAATCAGCAATAGTTATCGCCATTTCAATCTGTTTTGCAAATAAACCTAAAAAATCCATTTCAGTTCCAGCCAATTCTTCACGTGCAGAAAATACGCAGAACCAGCCAAACTCTTTATTTTGAGTAATTAAAGGAATTACAATTACAGATTTTATAGGTTGATTAGAAATAACTTTCTTAACAACTTCCGGATCCAAATCAGGCAAAACAGATTTTAATGACAAACCAATAGCTTTTGTTTGAATAATCTTTCTTTGCCTCATTGTATCAGCAAAAACACTTTCATTATCATAATTCAGTTTTCTTGTCTGAATTCCGGGAGAACCAATTATATTATTCAATCTATCAATCAAACCATCATTTGATTGTGCAAGAATTTGCAAATACTCACCATCTTCATCAACGCACTTATGAATAATTGCACAGTGCATATAACCAAGTTCACCTTGAGTACTATTAACAATGGCTTCCATAACATTTTCCAGTGGAGTAGAAGAATTCATCATCTCCCAAATATGTTGAAGAGTAAACATTCTACGATTTGCATCGTCAAGCTCTTCTGTTCTTTCCGCAATTTCTTTTTCTAACTCAAGATTGCGTTCATATATCTCAAGATAATCACGCTTTTCGTGATAAATGTTATTCTCAACTTCGGAAACCTTTTTTGTAACTTCTTTAAATTTGTCGAATAAACCCATCAGATTCCTTCAAAAATACGATAATCTAACTACCTATTATAACACTTTTTAACTAAAATATCAAGGTATTAATAACATCAATTACATCTTTTGGATTTGGAAATTTAGTACAAGCGTTCAAATTCTTTCTAAGATGACACTTTCTTTTGAAACAAGGTTCACAAGGCAACCCCGAACCTCCAAGAGCAACATATTTGTTAGGATTTCCAAACGGAGCAAGAACATCTTTCGGAGTGCAAGTAAAAATAGTAATAACAGCAGGTTTACCTGTAGCCCAAGCTAAATGAGCACTTCCACTATCCGGAGCCATAACTAAATTTGCACGAGAAAATAATTCAATCAGTTCTAAAATATCAGTTTTTCCGGCTAAATTCAAATATTTTCCATCGGTAATATACTCAATTAAATCGCTATCACAAGGACCACCGGTGAAAACCAAATTGCATTTATCTGCAATATTTTCTACAACCATCTTCCAGTTATCTTTTTCCCAATGCTTGTTAGCCCAAGTTGTCGCTGGTGCAATAACAACCAAAGGTTTTGTATTATCAATATCAGATAAAAGTTTATCAATTTTTTCAATAGTTTCAGGTTTTGATGGAGGTAAAGAAACTTGAATATTATCAACTTTTATTCCCAAATGTTCAGCATATCTAAGATAGTTCAACACAATTGGAGAATTCGGGGCATAAGAAATATTATCAATCCATTCGTTGCCACCAAGAACAGACAACTCTCTACCCTCTTTTGAAATAATTCTTCTTTTTGCACCACAGAATAATAGCCAATACAAACTTTTTAACATCATTTGAGAATCAATTGCAATATCAAATTTTTCAGCTCTAATTTGTTTTAGTATTGCTAAATATTCTTTAAAATTTTCTAAACAAAAACCACGGGATTTCCATTTTTTGATAGGAACTAAAATAGTTTTATCAACACAAGGATTATTCTCAACAACTTGAATTCCTTTTTCAGAAACAAGCCACGTAATTTCATAACCCGCATTTTTCAAAGCATTTGCAAGTGGAATATTAAAAATAACATCCCCAAGTGATGACAATTTGATAAGTAATAATTTTTGTTTCTTTTCTTCCATTTTATTCCCCATTTAGATATGTATAATTATACGTGAAAAGTCAAATTTCGTCCAGATAAAGAAAAATTACATATCAAATAAATCAGAATGAAAACCTGTAGAAGTTGCAAATAATATTAATTCAGAATAATCTATTCGATAAATTAAAAGCCAATCAGGTTCAATATGACATTCTCTAAAACCTTGCCAAGAACCACTTAATTGATGGTCTTTGTTTTTTGCCGGTAAAACTTCTCCACGAGATAATTTATCCAATATATCAACAAGCAAACTCAAATTCTTATTTCGCTTCTTCATTAACTTTACATCTTTTTTCATCTTTGATGTAAAAACAATATCGTACATTCTTAATCCTCTAACATTGCATTAACGGCTTCTTGAGCAGATTTATACGGCTTACTTAAATTTCTTTTATTTAGCACATCTTCCATTGCCGTTTTCAAAGAAGCATTTGGCTTTTTGATTTCAAAAGGAATACCGCCATTTTCAATTGAGATAGTTAAAAAAATTCTT
>CALAWF010000104.1 GCA_937894665.1 uncultured bacterium
AACGACCACGATAATCATTTGCTAAAAATGGACATGTATAAACACCATTAGCCGTTAAAATTCGACCATTTTCACAGTCTAAGTTCTTCCACTTGCCATCTAAGTTACCCTCAAAAGAGCTTTGCATGTCATGCCAAGAAACAATCTGCAAATTAGATTTATCCATATCAAAATTATTTTTAGCAAACAATGCCCCAAAACCATCCCAAAGTTCTTCATTAGACAAATTATAATAATTAGTTACAGAAATAATCGGATTAAAATTATATTTTAACAAATGTTTAATAGCAAAAACAGCCTGACGAAATGCTCCACGATAACGAACATCATCATTTTTTACTTCTTCATAATGATCCATACTGATTTTGAAAATAATTTCATTATTAGCTTCATCTTCTACTTTTTTCAAAAAACGAGCTTTTTTCTCATTGATACAAGACGCATTTGTACAGATACAAACATTTGAACGTTTTAAACACAACCTCAAAATTGCATTAAAATCAGGATGAGTCATCGGTTCCGCACCTGTCAGATAAATACATTCAATCTTTTCTTGAGTTGTGTCATTCAATGCCTGTTTGATAATATCAATACTTATAAAATCCTGAACTTTTTTATATTGAGGAAAATCAATATAGCAATGTTTGCAATGTTGATTACAACTTTTTGCCGTCATTTCAATAAACAAATTATTCAACTCTTTCATTTCAACAACAGCAGATTTAAAAATATTACTCTTCATAATAAACTCCTTTTCGATTAACAACATGTTCAATCTTCAAAACTCAAAATAAATTACCTACCATGGCAAAACTTTCATGATAAAATACACATATGATTAATATTTTAGACTGCACAACTCGTGATGGCGGACACGAAACAAAATGGAATTTTGAAGAAGTTTTTGTTAATACATTGATGGATTTTTTAAACAAATCAAATGTTTCATACTATGAAATCGGCTACAGAAATCACCTTGATACAGAAGGGAAAGGGGATTTTTATACTTGTAAACCGGAATTTTTAAAACCATTTTATGAAAACAAAGGCAACCTTCAACTTGGCGTAATGACAGACTACAAAAGATATAACGCTAACGACTTTCCGGATAAAAAACATGATTATATTGACTTTGTGAGAATTGCTTGCCATCCTGATAAAATCGGAGAAACATTAAAAGTTGCAGAAGATTTACATCAAAAAGGATATAAAATTTTTATCCAACTAATGGAAATCCAAAATGTTGGAGCAGATGGTTATATTGAATTATTCCAATGGAAAAATAAAAATATTTTAGAAAGTCTTTATTTTGCAGATAGTTATAGTGCATTGAAACCGGAAGATATTGAAAAATATTATAACAAATTAAAAACTATCGGATATGAAAATTTAAGTTTTCACGCCCATAATGAACAAGGTTTTGCACTAGAAAACAGTTTACGAGCAGCAGAACTCGGATGTTACACAATCGATACAACCTTCAACGGAATCGGACGAGGAGGAGGGAATTTAAAACTCCAAGAACTTTTAGAAAACTTACCAAACTAATTTCCTAAAAATTCTCTGTAAACTTCCGCATCCGCATTTCTTGCAACGTTTTTAGAAAGAAACAAAACACCATTTCTTTCTGCAATTAGTCTGATATTTGGAGAAGCAGAAATAATCACAATTTTTGTTGAATTATATTCTTTAAAAGTTTTAATTTGCTCAATCAACCACTCTCCTGCAAATTTTGGTAAAAAATCTGCTTCCATTTGTAAATCTGTAAAAATAACATCATAAGGATTATCAATTGACAATTCAAGTTTTGATACAGCCTCTCTTGCAGAAATTGCAGTATCTATTTCAAGATTAGGAATATTTAAACTATTTATATTGTGTTCATGAAATCTTATCCACCCAGGAACATCATCGACTATCAAAACTCTTTTCATATTTTTCCTCCAAGAATAATGATATATTAAAATCTAAAATTATTCTATAAAATAATGCAAAATCGGGTAATGAAAATCACAATAAAAATATTTAATCTAACTAAAAAAAGAGAGGGTTAAATATGAAAAAATTAAAAATTATACTACCGATTATTGGAATGATACTAACATTTTCAGATGTTTATGCCTACACAACCAAAGACGGAATGAACTTTTTTGACCAATACCAAAATTACGCCAATAGCTATGATGAAAAACTTTTGGATTTATATTCCCCCGATGCGAATATAATTAGGGAGGTTGTAAAACCAACAGGAGAAACGGTTTCTGTAAAAGTACCGACAAAAAGATTTTTCAAAGAATTGAAAATAGGTCAAAAAACTGCTAAACTGAGAAAGTACAAAAACAGATATAAAAATGTTATAGTACAAGAAGTCCCAAACGGAATAAAAATTAGTGCAGAACGCCAGCCATCTAAAGAAACTTACTGGCTAAAAATGTACCAGATAATTACTCCGACAAATGACGGTCCAAAAATTACAGAAGAAATGATGCAAACCAAAGTGCAAACATTCCTAAAAATGCAAGATAAAGGTGAAGAATAATGGAAAAATTTAGATTTTTAACAGCAGGAGAAAGCCACGGCAAATGTTTAACTGCCATAATTGAAGGACTTCCGGCAGGTTTAAATATCGATATAGATTTTATAAATAGCGAACTCAAAAGACGTCAACAAGGTTACGGCAGAGGGGATAGAATGCAAATAGAATCCGATACCGCAGAAATTACTTCCGGCGTAAGATTTGGAAAAACATTAGGTTCACCGATAACACTTGTTGTTAAAAACAGGGATTTTGAAAGTTGGAAAAAGATTATGAGTGTCGCACCGGAAGACATAACCGATGAAAAAGCATTTTCAACTTTTCGCCCCGGACATGCAGATTATGCAGGAAGTGTAAAATATAACCAAACAGACTTGCGTAATATTCTGGAACGCTCAAGTGCAAGAAAAACAGCAATCGAAGTTGCAGTTGGAGCAATTGCAAAACTATTCTTGAAAGAGTTCGGGATTGAATGCTCTTCAGAAATTACACAAATAGGAACTGCTTGTTGCTGCGACAAATTCAAAGAAGAAATTGACCTCACAAAAGAAAATGGAGATTCTGTAGGAGGAAAATTTGTCGTTGTGTATAAAAATTTACCAATCGGATTAGGCTCACATGTTCATTGGGATAGAGGTATTGACGGACGTTTAGCACAAGTTGTTATGAGTATTCCGGCAGTAAAAGCCGTTGAAATCGGAGAAAATCCACTTGGCTATTATGGCAGCACCTATCATGATGAATTTACCCTGAATAACGGTGAAATCGGACGCTCTTCAAATCACGCAGGAGGGATTGAAGGTGGAATGACCAACGGACAGGATTTAGTGATTTCAGCGGTTATGAAACCAATTCCAACAATGAGAAAGCCGTTAAAAAGTGTTGATTCAAAAACTCATCAACCGACAGAGGCACACTTTGAACGCTCTGATGTTTGTGCAGTCGAAGCATGTTCAGTTGTTGCAGAAACAAGAATTGCTTGGGTTTTAGCCAATGAAATTTTACTAAAATTCGGCGGTGATAGTATCGAAGAATTAAAACACAATTACCATAAATAACTTAGCAAAATTATTCCTTTTGATATTTTTTATTTATAATTAAAGAAAAAGAAGGAGTAATTATGCCAATAGATTTTAATCCGCACATACAATTTAATCCAAGTATAAGCAATCAACAAAGAGTAATCCAACAATCAATAGCCCTAACCGGTCAACCTGAAAAAGATACTTTTACAAAAAGTGTAAAAGTAAATTCAACAAACGTTGATAATAATTATGACGGAATAAAAATAGAAAAAAAATCTTTTGGCACAATCAAAAAAACAGGTGAAGAAGCAACCCTTTACACCATAACAAATAAAAATGGTGCAAGTGTTGATTTGTCAACTTTTGGTGCAACAATTACAGGTATCAAAGTTCCTGATAAAGACGGCAAAATTAAAGATGTAACCCAAGGTTATGATAATGTAACTCCATACGAAGAATCTCCGGTAGGACATGCCGGCGGAACAATCGGACCTTATGCAAACAAAATCAGCGATGGAAAATTCATACTCAATGGAGAAGAATATAAATTAGAATGCAACAAAGATAATGGTAAATCACATTCTCACGGAGGAACACAAGGTTTCGATACGAAAAATTGGAAAGCAAATGTCCTAAAAGACGGTATCGAATTTACTTATTCTAAAAAGGATATGGAAAGCGGTTACCCAGGGAATGTCGAAGCTAGTGTAACCTACAAATTTGACAATGATAACAATTTGCACATTATGTACAAAGCAAAATCAGACAAAGACACTGTTATAAATATGACAAACCATACTTATTTCAACCTTGATGGAGCGGAAAACACTCAAGAAAATTCTGTGTATGAGCATATTGTAACCCTACCAAATTCTTCAAAAATAACAAGAACAAATGAAATTGCAATTCCAACAGGAGAAATAATTGATGTTGAAAACACTCCGTTTGATTTTAGAACTCCGCACAAAATCGGAGATGTAATAGATTTAGAACACGAACAAATGAAGATAGGTTCAGGCTTTGACCAGAACTATTGTATTGATAATTATGATGGAAAAAGTTTAGTAGAAGTTGCAAATGTTAAATCTCCAAAAACAGGAATCAAACTAAAAGTTTCTACAAACCTCCCGGGATTTCAATTCTATAGTGCAAACCACCTTGGTAAAACAACCCAACCAAACGGAAAATCAGGAAACAGATACGAAAAAAGATCTTCATTCTGCGTTGAACCACAATTCTATCCTAACGCAATTAACATAGAAGAATTTGCAGAAAAAGGACTCCTAAAACAAGGAGAAGAATATAATAGAGAAATTATTTATTCTTTCTCTACTGATAAAGACTAGTTCTCAATCTGTTTGATAACTTTACAAGGATTTCCGACAGCAACAACATCTGCCGGAATATCTTTTGTTACAACAGAACCTGCACCAATTACAGCTCTATCGCCAATTTTCACCCCGGGAAGTACAACAACATTTCCACCGAGCCAAACCCCTTCTCCAATTGTAATAGGTTTTGCCCACTCTTTTCCTTCAATTCTTTCTTTCGCATTAGTTGGGTGAACAGCGGTATATAACCCGCAATTCGGACCAATAAATGTATCCTTACCGATTTTAATTTTTGCACAATCTAAAAAGACGCTATTGTGATTTACATAAACAAACCCGTCAAATTCAATATTATAACCGTAATCACAGAAAAAATTCGGTTCAATTACACTATTATCTCCGGCTTTTCCCAATATAGTTTGAAGAAGTTCCCATTTTTCTTCTTTTTGATTAGCGTGAAGAGAATTATATTTTAAACAAAGTTCCTTTGCTCTAAATCTGTCTTGTTCCAATTCTTCACAAAACGGTTGATAAATTTCTCCATTTATCATTTTTTCTCTCTCTCTCATAACGCCACTTCTCCTTTTATTGCTATGTTAACATAAAGAATTAAAATTATTTGATTTTTATAAAAATATAGAATATAATCGAACTCAAAAAGGGGAAGTATTATGATTAAAAAGATTTTTATAAGTTTATTTTTAATATTGGCATTTGCGGCAACATTTTTCAATTTTGTACAAGCTGAAACCGCAACATATCCGCATTGGACAAAATCCCCAATTACTGTTTACATTCCAAAAGATGAAAAAGCTATAACAACGCGACACGCTTTTGAAAAATGGCAAAATTTAAGCTATGGGAAATTAAAATTTCAATTTATGCCAAAAGGACCGGCAGATATTGATGTAGTTTTTACAGATAAAGTTGATGGTTCAGACGGACCTCTCGGTTCACACAAAATAACTATCAAAAAAGGAGCTATCACAAAAGCTGAAATACAAATGGCTACAAAAGGAAACAAAAAATATTCTAACAACATGGTTTATACAACAATGTTGCACGAAATTGGTCATGTATTAGGCTTGCAAGAATCAACAAGAAAACAATCAAGCATTATGAACATGCCGGTAAGCGAAACTCAAGATATTTTGAAAAAAGATATTGTAAACCTATACCACGTAAACGGTTGGAGCTATATGGACAGACGATTTGGGAACTAATTCCATCCGTATAATTTTTTCAACTGTCGTAAATCGTTTTTAGAGATTTCCTGAATATCATTTTCAGCATAATACATTGCACTCTTCGGATCAGATGAATGCTCCAAACCTATCGCATGCCCGATTTCATGAAGAATAACGGTATAGGCTTCATCTTTCCGCAAATTACGACCTCTTCGGTCTTTTTCAGCAATATAAATTACGGCTTTTGTCATCTTTTTATCACTGCCAACAGTCATAGTGTTAGTTAAACCTATGGCTCTATCATGCTGTTTCTGATTGATTTGCTTGACAAACCGTACCTCTATTTGAGCAACATTTGCAGAATTAACATACTTAAATCTCACCTTGCCGTTTGTCAATCTATCCCACTCTGCAAAACCGTGTTTCATCATCAATGAATATTTATGGTCAGGTTGGATATAAGTTTTTATCATTCTTGGATTAAACCATTTTCCGGTATATGCAATTGCATAATTGCAACTATAAACCCATAAAAATACTAAGCAAAAAAATGCAAACATTTTTTTCATAAGCAATACTCTTCTTTTTCTTTTTACACATTTTATAATGTCGGCATATACAAGAAAAAAATTTAACAAAAAACATTTACCCTTATCAAAACTTTACAAACCGATATTGAAAAACTAAATCAAACTGAACTATAATAAGCAAGTAGGGGAGTTCTATGACAGAAGAGATTATTACAACTAAAGAAACCCAACGTAAAAAATACGTCCTCAAAAAAAGACCCATAGTTAAAACTGACTACAAGGTTAATTATGAGGAAGATTTGAACGATGCACAACTCGAAGCCGTAAAATCTAAAGAAGGACCCATTTTAGTAATCGCCGGAGCCGGTTCCGGAAAAACAAAAACTCTAACCTACCGTGTAGCAAGACTCATTGAAGATGGAATCAAACCCGAAAACATTCTGCTTTTAACTTTTACTAAAAAAGCTGCAGCAGAAATGCTATCTCGTGCAACAATTGTTCTCGATAACAGATGTGAAAAAGTTGCGGGAGGAACATTCCACTCCTTTGCAAATATTATTTTGAGAAAATATTCTAAACTTTTAGGATTAAAAAATAACTTTACCATAATGGATAGAACAGATTGCGAAGACGTTATAAACCATATTGTGGGTCAAATGTTTCCTAAAAAAGAAAAAAGATTTCCTAAAAAATCAACTCTTTTAGATATTTACTCAAAAAGTATAAACAAAGTTACTCCGACAAAGCAAATTATTGCAGACGAATTTCCCCAATTTGCTCACTGCGAAGATAAAATTATTGAAGTTCATAAAGCATATGTTGCTTATAAAAGAGAAAATTCTGTTCTTGATTATGATGACTTGCTTTTATATATAAAATTGCTTTTAGAAAATAATGAAGGACTTCGCAAAAGATTATCAAACGAATACAAATACATCATGGTTGATGAATACCAAGATACAAATACACTTCAAGCTGATGTCATCAGACTTTTAGCATCCGAACATCACAACATTATGGCGGTTGGAGATGATGCTCAAAGTATTTATTCTTTCCGTGGTGCAAATTTCAGAAACATTTTAGATTTTCCAAAACTTTTTGAAAATACAAAAATTATAAAACTTGAGCAAAATTATCGCAGCACCCAAAATATTTTGAAATTAACAAACGAAATTATTTCCAAAGCAAAAGAAAAATATACCAAAAATTTATTTTCAAATATTGCATCTCCACAAATTCCGGCTCTAATTTGTGCCAAAGATACCCAAATGGAAGCGGATTTTATTTGCCAAAGAATACTTGAACTCTTAGATGAAGATATAAGTTTGTCAGATATTTGTGTTTTGACCCGAAATGCTAGAATGTCTTATAACTTGGAAATCGAACTTTCAAAACGAGCAATCCCGTTCCAAAAATTTGGAGGTCCAAAATTTATGGAAACAGCTCACATAAAAGATATTGTTGCACATTTGAGAGTAATTTTAAATCCTTATGATGTTATCAGTTTGACTAGAATTTTATTGCTTTTAAAAGGCGTAGGAGCTTCTACAGTTAATAATATTATGCCGATTATTAAAGGAGATTTAAAGCCCGATATAAAACTCCTACCATCTAATAAAACACAAAGTTTAACACCATTATTCAATACTCTCGGACAACTTAGAGCTTCTTCCGCAACTAAAAAACCGGAAGAAATAGTTTCTGCAGTAATAAATTATTACAGACCGATTTTGAAAGATAAATACGATGACTTTTCAAAAAGAGAAAAAGATTTAGATCATTTTGAATATTTATCAACTCAATATAGCAATCTCGAAGATTTTATCAGTGATTTAGCACTTGAACCACCGGATGCCAGTGTAGAAGGAATGTATAAAAAGAATTCAGATGACGAAGCTCTAACAATTTCTACAATCCATTCAGCTAAAGGATTGGAATGGGATAGTGTATTTATAATCGGAGCTGTAGATGGAAGATTTCCAAGTGCATATTCTTTTAACTCAGAAGAAGAAATGGACGAGGAACTTAGACTTATGTATGTTGCAACAACACGAGCAAAAAATAATTTATACATAACATACCCTGTTGATATGTATGATTATTCAATGAATATGGTATTATCAAAACCATCAAGATTTTTGGATGGAATACCGGATGATATTTTAGAAAGATGGGATATTACAGAAGAGGAATAACAAATAATGATTATAAAAATTTATACAGACGGAGCATGCAGCGGAAACCCTGGTAAAGGAGGTTACGGGACAATACTCTACGCCGAAGACGAAAATGGTAATATCCACAAAAAAGAATTAACCCAAGGCTACAAAGTTACAACTAACAACCGTATGGAACTTTTAGCCGCTATCGTAGGATTAGAAGCACTAAAAAAGCCTAGCACGGTAGAATTAACTTCTGATTCAAAATATCTGGTTGATGCGTTTAATCAAAAATGGGTAGATGGCTGGATTAAAAGAGGATGGAAAGGTTCAAATAAACAACCCGTAAAAAACCAAGACCTTTGGAAACGTCTTTTAAAAGCCAAGGAACCGCACAATGTTAAATTCATCTGGATAAAAGGGCATAACGGACACGAATTTAACGAACGTTGCGACCAAATGGCAGTAGCATCAGCCAATAGCGACAACTTGTTAGACGACACAGGGTGTATACCTAACACTTAAACTGTAAAATATTTGTTACAAGCGTAGAAATTAATTTGAAACTCAATCATGTTTGCGTTATGATTGAGTTCTACGAAAATGGATTGTAAAATTATACATTAACCAAAGAAATCTGGGAGAAAAAATGAAAATTACCTCTATTAATACCCTTAATTTTGAAGCTCAAAAAGCAGATACACAAGCAACAGAAACAACTAAGAAAAAACATAAAAAAGAAAAAAAATATGTTGACCCGTTAGCAAACTGGCCAATGAGAGGTTTGGGCTACACTAATGATATTGGTGTTGCGATTAGTGAAATCGCCCCAACAGCATCCAGACTTTTTTGGGTGCCATCTTTGATGTATTTTGGTGCGGATGTTTATGACAAATACAAAAACAAAGGTAACAAATACGATCCAAATGGACCAAGAGCGTTCTCACAAGCTGTATTCCAAGCATTTGCAAGTATTATTCTTCCTGCAACTTTTGGACACATCGGGCAGAGTGCGTTTTCTCAACTAGATAAATATAAAGGCGAAAAGATTTCTACAAACGCAAAAGAACAAACTCTTCGTTTCATCAAACATCACGCCGCAGAACATGACATCTTCAATACAACAAGAAACAAAGAAGATATTATAAATAATTTTGTCCAAAATTTTGAAATATTCTCAAAAGATAAAAAAGAAGTATATAAAACTAAAAATATATTTGTTAAAACTTATGATAAATTATTAGCAAACTGCAAACGTGGAGCAATCGCTAATACAGAACCTGAAAAATTAAAAGCATTTGCTAAACGTGAATTCACAAAAGTTTTAGAAAATTGTAACAACAAAGAAGCCCTAGGAGCTAATCTTGATAAACAAATTTTCAAACTAAAAGCATGGAAATCTCTAGGCTCATTTGCAGTTTTATTATTAACAGTAAAACCTATCGATATGTTTACTGAAAACGTAATTATTAAAAAATGTGTTAAACCGCAAATGGATTACCTAAACAAACAACATTCAAAGATGGAAAATTTTGCACAATCACCAAAAGAAGATAAGCAAACTTCTGAAAAAACAGCTTAATCTCTTTTCTTAATTTCGTAATAATGCTAATATTATTTTGGAAGGGTGAAGGTTATGCAAGAAATTAAATGTCCAAAATGTGGAGAAGTTTTTCAGGTAGATGAGTCCGGATATTCAGCTATCGTTCAACAAGTTCGAGATAAGGAGTTCTCTAAAGAATTAAAAAGTAGAGAAGCTCAATTTGAACTTGAAAAAGATAATGCGGTTCAACTCGCAAAACTTGCCATTGAAAAAGATTACAGCGAAAAACTTACTCAAAAAGACTCCGAAATTGCAAAACTAAAGGCCGATATTACAACAGAACAAATTTCAAAAAAATCAGAAATTAGTGAGACTATTGCCCAAAAAGATAAGGAAATAATTGAGCTTAAAAATCAACTTGCAACTTTTGATAAAGATAAAGAACTGGAATTGACAAAACTTGTCAACAAAATGAATACAGAGCTTTCTGAAAAAGATAACTGCATTGCAAAACTAAACAATGAAAAAGAATTAACTCAAAAAGAATCACAACTGAAAGAACAATCTCTAAAAGACCAATACGAAGAAAAACTTCGCTTCAAAGATGAAGAAATCGCACGTTATAAAGATTTCAAAGCAAAACTTTCAACCAAAATGGTCGGAGAAAGCCTTGAGCAACATTGTGAAATTGAATTTAACAAACTCAGAGCAACAGGATTTCAAAAGGCGTATTTTGAAAAAGATAATGATGCCAAAACAGGCAGCAAAGGGGATTATATCTACAGAGAAAGCGATCCGGAAGGCGGAGAATTCATCTCTATTATGTTTGAAATGAAAAACGAAATGGATTCAACTTCTACCAAAAAGAAAAATGAAGATTTTCTAAAAGAATTAGACAAAGACCGTAAAGAGAAAAAATGTGAATATGCAGTTCTTGTATCATTACTAGAACCGGAAAATGAATTGTATAATTCAGGAATTGTTGATATGTCGCACAGATACCCTAAAATGTACGTTATTCGTCCGCAATTCTTTATCCCAATCATCACACTTTTGCGTAATGCGTCTTTAAATTCTTTAGAATACAGAAAAGAATTAGCCGTAATCAAGGCTCAAAATATTGATGTTTCAAATTTTGAAGCACAGATGAATGATTTCAAAGAAAAATTTGCAAAAAACTATGAACTTGCAAGCAGAAAATTCAATACAGCAATCGAGGAAATTGATAAAACAATTGACCATTTGCAAAAAACGAAAGAAGCATTGTTATCATCAGAAAATAATCTTCGCCTAGCAAATAATAAAGCCGAAGATTTGACAATAAAACGACTTACAAGAAATAATCCGACAATGGAAGCAAAATTTGCAGAATTAAAAAACTCTGACAAATAATCCGTTTCACAAAATCTGGAGAGAAAAAATGAACATACCTGAAAAAGCAAAAAACGAACTTGAAAAATTATTAAAAGGGAATAAAAATTTTATAAATGGGACACCAACAGCAAAAAATATGTGCCTTTCAACATTGCAAAAACTTGCACTATACCAAGAACCGTACGCTTGTGTTCTCAGTTGTTCAGATTCAAGAGTTGTACCGGAAATCATCTTTGATTGTGGAATAGGAGAACTTTTTGTTGTTAGAGTTGCAGGAATTACTGTTGGTCCAAATGTTTTAGAAAGTCTTGAATATGCAGTAAAAAAACTCCATGTTCCCCTACTTATCTTGCTTGGACATGACGATTGCGGAGTAATGTCTTACGCAAACGAACATTATCCCGAAGTTACAGATAATTTTCAATCAATTTTGAAATGTGTTTATCCTGTCATTGACCATGCCGGTCAAATGGATTGTAATAACAAATTTGCAAGAAAACATACCGTATGGGTCGAAGATTATATTATGCAAAACTCAAATATTATCAAAACCGCCGTTGATAAGGGAGATTTGTACATTGCAAAATGCCACTTTGACCATAACACGGGCGAAGTTTATTTAATCGATAGAGATTTAAACAAAGTTACTTAATATAATCCATTAATCGATTTAACAGTTGGGATTTTTCATGAAATCCGACAAATTGTGCTATTTTTTCACCATCTTTGAGAAGCACAAATGTCGGGAATCCGCTTATGCCAAATTTTTGAGCTAAATTAGGACACTCGTCCCCATCAACCAACCCAATCCACATGTCGGAATCTTTCAAACTCTCTAGTTCAATTCTTTGGTTTCTGCAATATGTACACCAAGTTGTATAAAACTCAACCAACTTCAAACCTTTTGATGTTTCACTTTCAAAATTATCATTATTCAATTCTACTAACATAACTAACCTCCAATTTGAGTAAGATTATTTTATCTCAAGCCCAAAATCTTTTCATTAAACATTTGGAGAATTTTTAATATCTCAACGGAATTTTTGAACGAAAAACTTGCTTATCCTCGTAGCCAAAATTCATCAACATTCTATTGGTACTTGTATAAAAAATATTTTCATCAAATGTCGGTCCGATATTTATTGAAGTTACAGACTCTTTAGAGAATTTGTACTCTAAATAAGGCACAAACAGACCGTTTTTCTCAACGACTTTTGTAGGCTTTGAATTCTCTGTCCCAAAAGCATTTACCATAACTATCCTATATTCATGCTCATTTTTGAATTGCGGATTTTTAAAAAAGATACTAACAATGCTCAAAACATCAATCAATTCAAACAAAATATCAAAAAGTTTAACTTCATTTGTCTTTTTACATTTCAACGCACGGTTAAAAAGCATATTCCATTTTTTGAAAATAGCATGAATAATTTTGACCTGCTTTTGCTTATCATAAATTACACTTCCAAAAATCGGAAGATAATTATTTTCTGTCATTTCAGCTATTAATTTTTTCTTGTCAAAACCAATATTATACCCTGTGTAATTTTTGCCCTTTGCATAATTGTTCCACAAAGTCAAATTATCACTCTCTGTAGAAAAAGAGGTTGTAAAATATTCCAATTTATTCCTAAAATCATTTTCCCCATCCACAATATGTTTGTACTTATTAGAAAAATGAGTTTTAATTTTTCCAAACAAATCAGGATTAAGCTCAGGAATTTCATCTATCAACTTAACAATCAAGCGGTAAGAATAAGCAATTTCTTCTTTGTCATTAAGATACAATGCGTTAGAAAAACGCAGTGTTCCTCCGGATAAAATATTCAACAACTTTTCAGGCTTTGTATAGTGATAAATTGTACAATTTGCATCATTATCCAAAACCTTTTTTATCTTCGGAATTTTTTCCAGCAAAACATCATAATAAGACATCAAGAAACCTCTTCAAACTATATTCTCATTATAACATATTTTGCAACTTTTTACGAAATTATTATTTTTTCAAAGAAGATTCCAAACGTTTTTTGATTTGCAAAACTTCTTCTTTAGTTAAATACTTGTGAAATTTAGAAAATTCTTCCATAATTTCCCAAGAAGAATAATTTCTTGTTTCTACTTTTTTAATCCAATCGTTAACTTCCTTTGTAATCATGAAAACTCCTTTTTATTTTTTATACTAAACGACAAAACTATTATAACTATTTTTCAAAAATTTGTAAAATATTCTAATAGAAATAATTCATGCTCAATACGTATATTAACACTTATTAAAATCCTATTATAAAAAATTAGAAT
>CALAWF010000105.1 GCA_937894665.1 uncultured bacterium
ATACATACAGCATGAAGTTTATCAACTTGAGTTGCAATGCACATCAATTCCGGCATTGAACCAAACGGCTCAGCCTTGAAATCTAGTTCTAAACCGGTTCCGATAACTTTTTTACCTTCGTTCATCAATTGAGAAATAACTTTGACAATATTTGAATCAAAGAATTGTAATTCATCTATAGCTACAACTTCAGCATCTTTAACGAGGCTCAAGATTTGAATGGAATGTTTAACTTTGATTGCATCTAACCAAAGACCGTTTCTTGATTCGATATAATCGCCCTTTGATCTTGTATCGACATCAGGGGAAATAACTTTGACTTTACGTTTTGCAATGATACATCTTCTGATTCTACGTAATAGCTCCTCAGTTTTTCCGCAGCTCATTGGTCCTGTAATTATCTCAAAACTATATCCTTCCATCAGTTTATCCCTTTTCTTCTCCCAAAATACATGTTCAATATACACTTTATTATAAATCTTAAAAACTGAATTTAAAAGTAAATAATTATTAAAAAATAAGCATGCTCTAATGAATATTATAGGCAGAATTTTTGGATAATATTTTATCTTTAAGTTTTTTAAATCCGGTTCCGTAGAAATATTTTAACTGTTCCGGAAATTGTTTATTTACATCCAATAGGTACATGTCATGGACAATAAACTCTTTTAATAAAAACGCAATATCTTCATTTTTTGTCCATACAACTTGGTTTTCAATTCTGCCAAAAACACTTTCAATATCGTCAGATACAAGATAAATTAATCTGCTTCCGATAGAGTATTCAATTTCTTTTCCTCCTTCGTGGGAATATATCAATCCATATGGAGCAAAAAGGTTATCATAGCCGACAATTTTTATATCTACTCCCCTATCATAGGCGTTAGAAAGTTCTGCATCTAAATGCTTAAAGTCTTTTGCCCAAACTTCTATATATATAGAATGTTTAGCATTTTTAATAACTTCTTTTAGTTTATTTAAGATCTTTTCATAATCTCCAACCATGTGAATTGGTTCGCTATAATCCTCTCGAACATCAGGTAATTTTTTCTCTAGATATTCTATTGTTGATGCCATTTTTCTTTTATAGCGTTGAGTTAATTCTTTTGGAGATATTGGAGTGTATTTTTGAGGTTTTGAATCTGTTGAAAATGCAACTTTTGAAGATACAAGAGATTTTAGGGCATCATAAGCTCTTGATTGTGGAATATCAGCGAGCTGTGAAACTTCATAGCCAGTTGCTGGATATTTTTTTAAAAGAGCAATATAAACTTTCGCTTCGTATGAATTAAATCCGAATTCTTTTAATTTTTCAACAATATCTTCCATAAAAGAATTTTATCAAATTTTTAGGATTGATACAAGAGCAAATTATATAATCTGAACTCCATAGTTGATTGTTTCCAGATTATTTTTAACCCAATAATTTGGTTCTTCTGCAAATTTTTCTTCTAATGAATAATAAGTTGAACCGGAACCGGTCATTATTGCTTTTGGATATTTATTTTTTATATGTTGTAATTCTTTATAATCGTCTATTACTGCCCATTCTAAGTCATTTACAAAATTTTCTCTTCCTGTTTTTCCCTCTGATTTTTTATTTGCAAATTTTGTATATGCTTCTTTAGCAGAAATCCCAAGATTGATTGGTTTAATTAAATTTACTTCAAAGTGTTTATATTCGGATTCTTCAAGAATTTCACCTCGTCCTTTTGTCATCATACACCCGCCTTTTAGACAAAAGTTTAAATCAGACCCAAGTTCTGCACATAGATTGTGTAGTTCGGCTTCTGATAGCTTTTCTTGGCATAGTTTGTTTAATCCAAAAAGCATGCCTGCTGCATTTGTGCTGCCGCCGGCAAGTCCAGCTGAAACGGGAATGTTTTTATCAATATAAACAGTAACCTTTTTATTTGTAATTCCCGTATTTTCAAGGTAAAGTTTTCCGGCTTTATAAACCAAATTTTTTTCATTATAAGGAATTTCAGTATTATTTCCGCTTAGTAAAATTTGGTTCCCAATGCTATTATCTTCGACTGAAATTGTTAAATAATCAAACAAGTTGATTGTTTGCATTATACTTTCAATATTATGAAATCCGTCTTCTCTTTTATTTACAACTTTTAAAGTTAAATTGATTTTTGCGGGACATCGAACTTTTATACTTTGCATAATTAACCCTTAGATACTTTTAGCAATTCTTCTGATAACTCTCCAAATTTTTCAATTGAAAGTTTTTCTCCTCGAATATTTTCATCTATTCCAAGGTTAGAAAGAGCCTTTGAAATATGTTCTTTCAAAAAGCCTCCACTGAGAAGACAGTTTTTGATGTTTTTACGACGTTGAGCAAATCCTGCTTTTATAACTCTTCTAAAATATGAATAGTCAGAAAGTTTTAATTTTGGCTCAGATTTTACATCAAGTTTAACAAGGGCTGAATTTACCTTTGGTGCAGGATAGAAAGATTTTCTTCCTACAAGACGTAAAATTTTTACATCTGCCCAAAATTGGGAAAGAATTGTCAAAAGTCCATATTGTTTTCCAGTTGAGTCTGGGGTTGCAACCATTCTTCTTGCAACTTCTTCCTGAACCATAAGAATAATATCTTTAATTTTGTTTCTGTTTTTGTTGTTTAAGTCATTGATTTCTCCCAACAAGTGGGCAATAATCGGGCTGGTAATATAGTATGGAATATTTGCAACGACTTTGAATTTATCTTCGGTTAAAGATGATAAATCTGTCTTCAAAACATCATTATGAATGATTTCTAAATTTGGAGCATCGAGTTTTTTTAATTCTACAATTGCTTCTTCATCCAGTTCAATAACGATAACTTTTTTTGCATATTTAACAAGTTGTTCTGTTACAAATCCTACTCCCGGACCGATTTCTACGATTGTATCTTCAGGTGAGATATTTGCAAAATCGATTATATCTTGAATAACTTCCCCATCTACAAGGAAGTTTTGTCCTAATCTTTTTTTAGTTCTAAAGTATCTTGCTCTATTGAAGTAATTCATCTTACTAATAATAATACCACACATGGATAAATGTTTACAAAGTTTTATTTGATATTTTAAATATTGTTATAATACAATGTTGAATGAAGGGGATAATATGGTCAAAGTTGAACAACAAAGATTGCAAAAAGAAGATATTCTAAAACTTTATACTAAAGGTTATACAAAACCCGAAGATTTTAAAATCGGAATGGAATATGAGCGTTTGCCTATTTCTGCTACGTCATATAAAGCTGTGGATTATTGGAGTGAATATGGTATAAAAAGTTTTCTCGAAGAATTTGCAAAAGAAGCAACTTGGGATTATATCTATGATGATAAAAATATTATCGGTTTGAAGAAAAATCATGACACTATTACTCTTGAACCCGGTTGTCAAATAGAAATTAGTGCAGAACCGCAATTAAATATCTTTCATTTAAAAACAAAGATTGAAAAAATCAATGAGATAATAAATGAAATTTTAGAAAGTCGCAATACAATATTACTAAATTATGGTGTTTCTCCTTATTCAACTCACAAATCAATAAATCTCATTCCAAAGAAAAGATATAGAATTATGGCTAACTATCTTTGGGGAATTTTATCAGATGTTATGATGAGGGAAACCGCAGGGATTCAATGTTGTATTGATTTTAAATCCGAAGAAGATGCAATGCGAAAGTTTAAACTTGCAAATAAATTATCTCCATTTATGACTGCGATGTTTGCGAACTCTCCAATAAGAGGTGGTGTTGATACCGGTTATAAAACTTTTCGAGGTTTGAGTTGGATTAATACTGATAACGATAGATGTGGCTTTGCCGGTAAAATTAGTGAGGAGTTTTCTTTTGAGGAATATATTGATTGTATTATGAAAACTCCGATGATATTTATAAAGCGTGATGTTGGTTCTGTAGAACTAAATGGTGATATTACGTTCGAAGAGTTTATGCGAACAGGTTTTATGGGAGAATATCCAACAATTGAAGATTATGGATTGCAAGCAAATCTTTATTTCCCAGAAGTTAGGATGCGTAATTTCATAGAAATCCGAAATCACGATTGTGTCCCTGGCGATTTGAAATATGCAATTCTCGCAATTTATAAAGGTATTTTGTATGATAAGATTGCTATGGATGAGTGCGAAGAGTTATTAAAACATTTGCAGTATAAAGATTTGTCAGAACTTCGTTATAATGTTCCAAAACTTGCACTGCAAGCGAATATTAAAAAGAATAAAGTTGCAGATTATTCCAAAGAAATTATAAATATTGCAGAAAAATCCTTGAAAAATTCTCAAACTGGGGAAGAATTATTTCTTCAACCTCTAAAAGAACTTACATTCAAAGGCTTATCTCCAGCAGATGTGATACAAAAGAAATGGAATTCATCTTGGAATAAAGACCTAAGAAAAATGATTAAATATCTTGTGTCATTAGAATAGTTATTTTGTTGAATCAGGTTCTAAGTGGATGCTAGATGTAACATCTCCGAGTTCAGCTTTTAATTCTTTTTCAATAGAATCGCAAATTGTATGGCAATTGCAAATAGTCATATCTTTAGGGAATAATAATGTTACTTCAATACTTTTTTGAGGTCCAAGTCGTCTTGCTCTTAAATCTTTGTAGTTTGTAATTCCCTTAGACTTGAATGTTTCCAATATCCTGCAAATTACATTTAAATCACATTCCGGCAATGAACAATCTAATAAATTGTTCATTGTACTAATTGAAATAGAAAAACCCGCTCTGAAAATAATTATTGCAACAATTATTGCAATGATTGGGTCTAACAGATGTATTCCTGTAATCTTGATTAGCAACAAACCTAAAAATACTCCAAGAGAGGATAGTACGTCTGTTCTTAAGTGTTCTGCATCAGCATGAAGAGAAACAGAATCAGAATCTTTTGCAACTTTAAATAATACTGAACTAACTAGAATATTTGCAACGACAGAAAATCCCATTACAATTAAACCAAGTGTTGTATCAACTGCTGTTGCTGAAGGATTTATAATTTTCTTTAAGGCTTCAAAGACGATAAACCCAGCTGCAAATATTATTAATCCCCCTTCTATAAATCCTGACATGTCTTCATATTTGCCATGCCCAAAAGGATGCTTTTTATCTGCTGGTTCGGATGATTTCATAACAGAGAAAAATGTTAAAATAGAAGCCAAAAAATCGCTCAGAGAGTGTATAGCTTCTGATACAATACTGATACTCCCTGAAATATGACCGGCTATAAGTTTCAAAATAATTATTACAGAATTAGAAAAAATTGATAATCCTGCTGCAAATTTTTTCTCAGTTTCTATTCTCATATCGCTATTATAGCAGTATGAAAATAAATAGCAATAAGTATTTGTATTTTAAACCCTAAAAATCATCAAACGCAGTATCGATAGGGTTTTTGAATTTCGTAATATTGCCTTGGAATAACAATTTAACAGTTCCGACAGGGCCGTTTCTGTGTTTTGCAATAATGATTTCTGATAAACCTTTTGATGAAGCCTTAACGTTTTCTTCTTCTTCTGATTCACCTTTATTATAGTAATCTTCACGATAAATAAACATTACAATATCGGCGTCTTGTTCGATAGAACCGGATTCACGCAAGTCTGAAAGCATCGGACGCTTATCATTACGACCTTCAACTGCACGAGATAACTGTGATAATGTGATGATTGGAACATCAAGTTCTTTTGCTAGAATTTTCAAACCTCTTGAAATAGCTGAAATCTGTTGCAAACGGTCATCTTTTCCGCCGCCTTCCATCAACTGTAAATAGTCGATTACGATTAGACCTAAATCTTTTTGTTGTGTTTTTAATCTTCTACATTTTGTTCTAATATCTGTTAATGTACATCCACTGGTATCATCAATGTAGATTGGAGCTTGGCTAAAATCGTTCATTGCCATTGCAAGTTTATCTAAATCTTGTTGCAGCATGTTTCCGGTTTTCAATCTTTGGGCATCAACTTCGGCATAAGAACACAACATTCTCTGTACCAACTGTGATGCTGACATTTCAAGAGAAAATATACAAACTGGAACTTGCTCTTTAATTGCTACATTTTGGGCAATGTTCAGTGCAAATGCAGTTTTTCCCATTGCAGGACGAGCTGCCAAAATTATTAAGTCTGAACGGTGCAAACCACTCATCATATTATCAAGTTCGGTGAAATCTGTTCTCAATCCAGATAATTCATCTTTGTGGTTAAATCTGTATTCAATATTGTCCCAAGTGTCAAGAACTAAATCTTTTACGTGTTTCAAGTCTGTTGTAGCTTTGCTTGAACCAATATCAAAGATAAGTTTTTCTGCCTGTTCTAATGAACGGTCGCTTGGTTCTAGGTCGTAACCTTTGCTTACAATTTCAGAACCTGCATTGATTAAAGCTCTTTTTACCGCTTTTTCTTGAATAATTTTTGCGTAATAAGCAATGTTAGACGTTGTGATAGTATTTTCAACCAAGTCATTGATGTAAGCTCTTCCGCCGACAGATTCTAGTTTCCCGCTATAATTCAAAACGTCAGATACTGAAACAATATCAATATTGTCATTATTATTGAATAGTTGAAGCATTGCTTCATAAATATATCTGTGGGCCGGTTTATAAAAACTTTTTGGCAAAAGGGTATCTGATACTTTTGCTAAGGTTTCAGGATTGACTAATATTGCCCCAAGAACTGCTTCTTCTGCTTCTAAGTTTTGGGGAATTAGGGTTTCATCTACTTTTTTTCTTGTTTCTCTTGATGTAACAGGCATAATTTTTCCTCTTTTATATAATTATATTACACAAAAGTAAAAATCATATCTTGTACATGTTAAAAATATTTAAGTTTCATTAATAAGTTTAGTAAGTGCAATTTTTTTTAGTAACATATCTATATATTTGATACTAGCTTTGTTTCTTTCCGGTAATTCAATTTTATCTCTGCTATAAATATTTCTTGCGGAAAGTAATTTTCTTTCTGCTTGGTCTGGGTGTCTTCTGCGGATTAGTTTTGCTAATTCTGTTTGAGTATTTGCAAGTATTAAATAATAAGATTCTCTTGATGCTGGTTGTCTTGATACAGAATGGAAAGTTGAAACTGCGTAGTCATAGTTGTAGCATAGTTCTTTCAAACAACGCTCTTGTCCATACAAAACATCAATATATTGCATTAATTTGTCGGGTTTATTTTTATATACCTTATGCAAGTCGTTTAGTCTTGCCATCATGTGGATATAATCTCCGTTTCGTTCTGCAACTTGATAACCTTTTAATGCAAAATATTCTAGTTGAGAAGGAAAACATTCCGTCAATTTGCACATCGCACTATAAATAATTCCGGGAAGTTCTGGATTTCCCCCTTTTTCAAGGCATCTTGCCATAACATCAGCATCATTACAAAATGAGTCATAATATCTATCTGCATATCTGTTTTGCATTGTTAAAAATTCTTTAGATAGAAATTTAGGCGTGATATATTTATCGTTTTGTATTACATAATCTGCAAGTCTGCCGACTTCCGGTATTTGAATTCTTTGTAATAATGCTGGAGTAATTGCCATTTTATTTTTCCCTACATGTAAATAAAGTAAGAAGGGAAATAAAAATTGCCTATTTTTTAATATTTGTGAACTATTGTCAATAAAAACGAGGGACTATATTCATAATCCCTCGTTTTATTATTTATAAAGACTGAAAAGATTTGATGTAAGAAATTTTACATCATACCTCCCATTCCGCCCATACCTGCCATAGCTGACATATCAGGAGCAGCCGGTTTTTCTTCTGGAATATCTACAACTGCAGCTTCTGTTGTCAACAACATTGAACCTACAGATGCAGCGTTAATCAATGCTGATCTAGTTACTTTTGCAGGGTCAACAACACCGGCTTGGAACATATCAACGTATTTGCTGTTTAGTGCATCATAGCCGTAAGCTCCGTCTTTTTCAAGAACACAATCAACAACTACGTCAGCTTTAGCACCCGCGTTGCGAGCGATTGCTCTAAGAGGTACATCCAATGCTGCTGTTAAGATTTTGAAACCAACTTTTTCATCGTCTGATTCAAAATCGATTGAATCTAATTTAGAATTCAATTCTTGTTGAACTCTCAATAGAGCAACACCACCACCAGGAACGATACCTTCTTCGTTTGCAGCTCTTGTTGCGTTTAATGCATCTTCAATTCTAAGTTTTCTTTCTTTCAATTCAACTTCAGAAGCAGCACCAACTTCGATTACTGCAACACCACCAGATAATTTCGCAGCTCTTTCTTGCAATTTTTCTTTATCGTATTCAGAATCAGAAGCAGCGATTTGGTTCTTGATTAAGTGGATTCTTTCTTGAACCGCAGCTTTGGTTTCATCTCCAACTACGATAGTTGTTTCGTCTTTAGAAACAGTAACACGTTTTGCTTTACCTAACATTTGAGTTGTTACATTTTCCAACTTGATGCCAAGTTCTTCAGTAAACATTTCGCCACCTGTTAAAATAGCAATATCTTCAAGCATAGCTTTTCTTCTATCACCAAATCCAGGAGCTTTAACAGCTACAGCTCTTAATACTTTTCTCATTGTGTTAACAACTAATGTTGCAAGGGCTTCACCTTCAACATCTTCTGCAATTAACAATAATGATTTACCATCACGAGCAACTTGTTCTAGTAATGGAACTAAGTCTGAAATCAAGTTGATTTTCTTGTTGCAGCAGAATACATAAGCATCTTCTAATACTGCTTCCATTCTTTCAGGATCAGTTACGAAGTAAGGTGAAATATAGCCTTTGTCGAATTGCATACCTTCAACAACTTTCAAGTTTGTACCGAAAGATTTTGATTCTTCAACAGTGATAACACCATCGTGTCCAACTTTTTCCATTGCTTCTGCAATAAGTTCGCCGATTTCTTTGTTGTTACCTGCTGAAATAGCTGCAACTTGTGCGATTTCAGCTTTTGTATTAACAGGTCTAGACATAGCTTTGATTTTTTCAACAGCTGCTTCAACTGCTCTATCAATACCACGT
>CALAWF010000106.1 GCA_937894665.1 uncultured bacterium
ACAGTACCCACCTCTATAATATACCCAACTATTGTCTTTTTTGCATAGCATAGAATCTTTTAGTGTTCCTTTCCCTAAAAGTTCGTCCTTTGAGTATTGATACCCTGCCATTACAACATTACTCGTTTGTGGATCTATCCAAAAAGAAAATGTATCAATTCCCATAATGTTCGGAGGTCGTCTCCCATTTACATCAACAGTTATAACTGGGTAACCACCTGTATTATATGGCATTGCAACAACAAAAGCCATTCCATTTTGCATATAATAAATATCTCTTTCCCACCAGAAATAATAATCATTTCCATTATTCTTATATCCAGATAAAGTGCGTATTTTCCATTTATCTTTGCTAATTTTAGTTATTCCAGTCATATATGGAACGATATAGTGGTCTGCCAAATTCTCTGCATTGGGCATATCTTTCCAATCTCCACCACCTTCTTTATATGAATCAAGATCCCAACTTGCAACTTCTCCATTGTCTTCTACTGATAATTTTACAGCTTGTGAAAATATTGAGTATGCTGCTCTTAATTTTGATGTAGCCTCTGCTTTTTTATAATTTGTAATAAGTAAGGGTAATGTAATTGCTGCAACTACTCCTATTATCCCAAGTGTGATAAGCACTTCAGCAAGAGTAAATCCTCGAAATTTGAAATTGTACAATCTAGCCTCCTTAATATAAAATCCTAAATATAAAATAATTATCTTATATATAAGTTAAATTTTAGTTGGTTATCTCATATTTGTCAACTTTAGCTTAAAAAACGTATAATTATCTCAAATATGAGGTAATTATGTCGTCAAAAAATGAACTGAAAATATTAATAATGAAAGAAGCCTTGACGGTTCAAAAATTGGCGGATTTGCTTACCGAAAAGACCGGAAAACAATATACTCAACGAAGTTTGCAAAACAAAATTTTCCTAAGTTCATTGAATTATGATGAAATGGAAATAATTGCAGATTTACTTGGTTACGAAATAAAAATAGAAAAGAAACAAAAATAAATTTCCATATTGAAAAAATTAGGTTTAGTGGTAATATTTTTGTATAGATAGCGGTATCGTCTAGTGGTTAGGACGAGAGATTCTCATTCTCTAAACAGGGGTTCAATTCCCCTTACCGCCGAGATTTAGAAGCAGAATTTTTACGACGAATAAAAAGCGGTGGAATGTTGTTATCCCATCGCTTTTTATTTTAATATTTTTCTCTAATTATCCTAAATCCAACTGTGCTATATCCAGAGTTGGGATTTCTTCCCTCTGTTCGAGATTCTGTTCGGCAATCCATTCTGGATGTTGACCAAGCACCACCTTTGACTGCTTTTGTTGTTGAACTTCTATTTGTTGATGTCCATTCCCAAACATTGCCCCACATATCAATAGCTCCAGATGCAGATAACGTTTTAGAATAAGCGGTAACAGGAGTTAGCCCTTTGTTTTCTCCGCTATTAAAGTCTGCGTCTTTGGGCATATGTCCTGCTGCAAATTCCCATTCTTTTTCTGTTGGGAGTCTATATTTTGCCTTTGAATCTTTTTGAGAAAGCCAATTACAATATGCAACGGCGTCATTATAAGATACATTTATAACAGGATATTTTGCTTTGTTGGTAGGCATTACACCATTTGCCCAGTCCTTGGGAGCTTTTCTTCCAGTTGCATTTATGAATTTTGCATAATCTTCATTTGTAACTGGGGTATATGCGATATAAACATTTTGCCCTGCACCTAAAACAGGAAGAAAACCATCTGTTGTTTTTCTTGCATTTGGTACTAAACGAGAATCTGTAAATCTGCTTAACGATTGGTTTATTCTATTTTCTCTGTCTCTAAGCATTTCATTTACAATATCTTGCATTTCATCAATTTTTGATTGATCTTTTGCCGTTTGTTTTAGTTCTGCAAGTTTAGCTTTCTTTTTTGCTACAACTTTGTCATAATTGATACCAATTTGTTTTTTTAGTGCAGATTTGTTTGCTTCTGTCGGATTTTGTCTATAAGCTGCAATTAATCCTTTTGTTACATCATCTAATTCTGGACGTTCTTTTTCTACTGTAGTGCTGTACTTAAAAGATTTTGCTTGAGGATTAACTTGCAGGTTTGCGGCTTGAACATAACTTACAGTACAAAGAGTTATCAAAATCACTAAATATAATTCTTTCACGGTTTAATATATCCTTTCTTATTTAGATTTTTTTGCCCCATTTACTTGTCCGTTTTTCAAACCCTCTTTAAGTCCATTTTTTAATCCATATTTTAGCCCTTCTTTTTGTCCATCTTTGGCTCCGTATTTTAATCCATCTTTAGTGCCTTTTGTTGCTCCATTTTTCAAACCTTGCTTAAGTCCTTCTTTTTGAACTTTTGGTTGAGTTGTTGAATTTGTATTTGCAATTGAAGGTGCAACACCCATTCCAACGATAAACATTCCCAATACTAGAATAACTAAAGATTTTTTCATTTGTAAAACTCCTTTCCTTTTTTGATTACTCTAACTCTGAATAAATAAAGATGTTATATTTATAATTACGATAAAGAAACAATAATGTTCATTTTTTATTAATAATTGTAAAAATTACAGGTTTAAAATTTTCTTCTATTTGTTTTAGCCTATCATCATTTGGAAAATGTTTGTATAGCATTTTAATAAATGATTTAATTTTTCTAATATCTTGTTTTTCCAAATCTCTTAAGTCTTCTTTCTGGCTATATTCCAAAAACGTTTCTAAACTTTTTTCATATTCTTTCTTTTCAAAATAACAACCGGCAAGAACGGCAAGGGCATATACATTTACTTCTGGCAAGTCTTTTCTTATTGGTTCAAGATATTTTATTGCTTCATCGTATTGTTTAAACTTACTCAAAATCATAGCATTACCCTGTTGAACCCAAATATCATCAGGATATTTTTCCAACACTTCTTTCATCAATGCACGGACTTCCGCATATTTTCTTTGCCTATATAAGACTCCTATTTTAATTGAAATTAAATCAAGGCTTTGTGGGTATAATTTTTGCCCTTCTTCAACGTATTTCAATGCAAGAGAATATTTTTTCATTGCTAAATAGTTTCTTCCAATATCATAATAAATGTTGGAATCAGTTTCTCCCATTCCAAGGGCATAGGCTTTTTTGAAATATTTTGTCGCTGTTTTAAAATCCTTTTCTGAATATGAATAGATACAACCCATTCGGTATTGAGCAAAATCGTATTCAGGCATGATGTCGATTGCAAGTTGACCGTATTTTTTAGCTTTTTCTATATCATTTTTTACAACTTGATAGATCCAAGAAATTCGAGGATACATATCATAAACTTGTGCTGCTTCTGTTGTTATAAGGCTTTCGGCTTTTAAAAAGTTTTCAAGAGCTTTATCATATTTCTCTGTCATATAATAAATGAAACCTTTTCTGTAGTATCCGTAGAAATTATTACTGTCGGCAATAATGGTTTTATTGGCATATACCAGTGCTTTTTTGTGATTTCCCAGCTCGCTATAGCAATATGAAATTTGGTAAAAGTTTGATGTGTCCCCTAGTTTTTCTGCTTCAAGAAAGTATTTTAGGGCTTCTTCTGTTGTGTTTGGTGTAAAGTATGCCCACGCTTTTCGTTTATAACAGTCCACTTCGTCAGGATATTTCTTTATTGCTTTTGATGCGTATGCTATAGCTTTTAATTGTTCTCCGATTTGTTCATAACAATAAGATATTTTTGTGTATAAATAAGGGCTGTCATAGTTCAGTTCTTCTGCCTTTAAAAGACTTGGCAGAGCTTCGTCATACAATCCTAAATCTTCTAAGGTATAACCTTTCAGGTAATGAGCATAACTATTTTCGTTATCAAGTTCAATTGATTTGTCTATATATTTAAAAACTAAATCTGTTTTTTGAGTATCTCGTCCAACTAACCACGCCATACAAGCATACATATCATCTGATTCAAAACCAAGTTTTTCTGCTTCTAAAAATTTTTGGAAAGCTAAATCATCCTTATTTTGATTATATAAACATTTGCCTTCGTTATATAATGCGTAGCCTTTACTGAGCGATTGTTTTGGCTCAAAGTTTTTTCTAAATTGAATGATTTTATCTCTGCTCATAAATTATTACCTTCTTCTATTTTAACGAAAACGCTGATATTTTCAATCTCTAACAAAGTTTAAACCCTCATATGTATAGGCTGCTATCCTTTAATATTAAGAAATGTAACGAATATATACATATTAGATACGATTTAGGCAATTTTG
>CALAWF010000107.1 GCA_937894665.1 uncultured bacterium
AGATTTATCAGCGGGGATTGTTATTTCTCCATTTAGGGAGTTGAAATCTTTTTTTATTGTAATATTCATAACTTTTATATTATCATAAAATCCTCTGTTTATATCATTATTCCTTTAAGATATTTGTGCTATCTTTATGTTATGTACTATAGAGGAAGATACAGTTTTACATCAATTTTAATTATGAGTGTATTGGCATTTTGTTATTATCATCCAAAAATGATTGTACCAATACTAATCACTGTGGCACTGCTTGCTCTTCCTGCTTATATTATCTATACAATTATTATGGATAATACTTATAAAAACAGCTATAAATATGTTCCTAAAATGTATGTGTTTAACAAGTACACTATTACAAATGACCACTGTACTATAAAATATACTCCGGATGAACAAATTGTAGTAACTGATAATATAAATAAAAATACAAGACGAGATATTAGAACTTTTAAAATTACAAAATCGCAAAATGTGAATGTAAATAAGTTGTGGAATAGTGTTTGTAAAGTTTTTGACGGATTTGTATCTTTGGATTCGTTAGTGTGTTTCTTTAATTATGATACCACTGTAGATGTTAAAACTATCAAATTAAAAGAAAGTCCTAAAACCCCAAGGCAAGAAAATATTACAATTGATACCTCTAAAAATGGTCCTAAATTTGTTGATATGAATAATGTCCAACCGGATTCTTTTGGAGAAGGAGCAGCTCTTGCTCAAAAAGGTAATGAACATTTTATAAATATGGATAACATTCAAGAAGCAAAAAAAGTTGAAGAACGGAAAATTGATGCCCCGGAATTTGTAGAAATGGGTGATGTTCTTTCTGCTGAATCTAAAAAAATAGATGTAAATAATGCAACTGCAAGTGAAATTGCAATTCTTCCTGGTATAAATATTGTAATGGCAAAAAAAATTGTTGAATATCGAGATGCAAATGGTCTTTTCAAAAATGATGAAGAATTTTTGAAGGTTGCAAATGTGAAAGAACATTTTGTTTCAAAAATTAAAACAATGATAAAATTTGGTTCTAAACCATCACCAAAAGATGATGATAATGACGAAGGTAGAATTGTAGATTTTTAATGGTTAATGTATATAAGATTTTAAAAAATACAACTGTTGAGGGTCCTGGGAATAGATTTTGTTTATGGGTACAAGGGTGTAAGAAACATTGTCCGGAATGTTGGGCGAAAGATACTTGGGCTTTTGATATAGGAAAAGAATATTCAATTGATAAAATATTTAATATGATTGATAAATCTATTGTTGAAGGAATAACCTTTCTTGGGGGGGAACCATTTGAACAAGCAAAAGATTTAGCAATTCTTTCTAAAAAAATCAAAGATGCTGAATTGTCGGTAGTTTGTTTTACCGGTTATACTATTGAAGAGTTAAGATTAAAAAATAATCCGGACGTAAATTTGTTCTTAGAAAATATTGATTTACTTATAGATGGCGGTTTCGAGGTCGAAAATTATGACCTTTCCAGACCTTGGGTTGGTTCATCCAATCAACGATATTTATTTTTAACAAATAGATATACACTAGAAGATATTTCAAAATACAAAAACAAAATTGAAGTTAGAATTTCTCAAGATGGTAAAACAGAAATCAATGGGATGGGGGATTTTCGTCGTATAAATAAAAATTTCTGTTTACAACTTGGAAAAGATAATGTAAAATAAGTATCAAAAGAGGGCTTTTCAATGGATACAAAAACAATTACTCAACTATCAAGACTATTTAGAGCTAGATTCCCATATATCTATATAACAACTTGGGAAGAAGATAGGGCTATTTCTTTGATAAAGAAAATGGCAAAATCTGAAAAGTTGATAAGAATTCCGAGAGAAGTTTATATTTGGACTCAAACAAACGGTTTTGTTCTTGATGGTCAAAAAATTGAAGGCACTCAAAGCCCTGATAAAGCAATTGATTTTATTAGTGAATGTAATAAAAATGCAATTTTTGTTATGTGCGATTTTCACATTTATTTTGGAGTGAAAGGTCGTCAAGTTGATTATAATGTCGTAAGACGTTTGAGAGATAATATTTCAGATTTAAAAACAAGCAAATTTAGAAAGAATGTAATTTTTATTGCGTCTGAATTATTGATTCCTGAAACAATGCAAAAAGAAATTACAATTCTTGATATGCCACTTCCAACTTTGGAGGATATTAAAACAAAATTAGATAGAATGGTTTCTCAAAATAAACAAATTGATACCTCTGAACTTACTCCGGAGGGAAAAGAGAAACTTTGCAAGGCTGCTCTTGGTTTAACTTTGCAAGAAGCAGAAAATGCTTTTGCTCTTGCAATGGTTAATGATGGCAAAATTGATGGTAAAGATTTGAACGTAATTTTGTCAGAAAAAATGCAGGTTATTAAAAAGACCGGAATTTTAGAGTTTATCAATACAGATATAAAAATCTCAGATATAGGCGGTTTGGAAAATCTTAAAAGTTGGTTAAATAAGAGAAATAATTCTTGGTCAGAATCTGCTAAAAAGTATTGCCTGCCGGCTCCAAAGGGTGTATTGATTACAGGGGTTCCCGGTTGTGGTAAAAGTTTGACCGCAAAAGCTATGAGTGCCGCTTGGCAATTGCCATTGCTGAAACTGGATTTTGGTAAAATTTTCTCAGGGATTGTTGGTAGTTCTGAAGAAAATATGCGAAGAGCTATTAAAACTGCGGAAGCTGTAGCTCCATCTATTCTTTGGGTTGATGAAATCGAAAAGAGTTTGAGTGGAATGAACTCAAATGGTGATAGCGGAACATCTTCAAGAATTTTCGGAACATTCTTAACTTGGATGCAAGAAAAAACCGCTCCGGTATTTGTTATTGCTACAGCTAACAATATCAGCAGTCTTCCGGCAGAGTTATTAAGAAAAGGTCGTTTCGATGAAATATTTTTTGTAGATTTGCCAACAGAAAAAGAAAGAGAAGAAATATTTAAACTTCATTTGACCAAAAGATTGAAAAATGCAGAGGTTGCAAGCAAAATTGATTTAAATGAAGATTTATACAAACAACTAGCTTCTCAAACAGAAGGCTTTGTCGGTGCAGAAATTGAACAGGTTGTAATTTCTGCTTTGTATGAAGCATTTTTCAATAATAGACCTTTAGAGGTTCAAGATTTGATGAACACGATTAAGAACGTTGTTCCTCTTTCTGTAACTCAAAAGGAACAGATTTTATCTCTTCGTCAATGGGCAAATATTAGGGCTGTTGCCGCAACAAGAAAAGATGATATGGCTCAATACGGTTCAAAAAATGATAGTGAAGAAGATGTAAATACATCCCGTGGCGGAAGAGCGTTAGATGTATAAAGAAAGGATTTTCTAAACCAATGTCAATTACTCTTATGGCTTACCCGATGGCATTTTTAATAAATCCTGAAGAAGCTAAAAATGAAAAATTGAAAAGAGCATCAGATGATAAAGCCGTTAATGAAGATGTTGCGAAGGAAAATCTTCGTGCAATTCGAGTTCTAACAAATATCAAGTTGGAAGAATTAAATGGCTTAATGTCAATGATAGATAGTAATAAACTTGATTCTTATACTTATGTTCTTCCTAACGATTTGAAAGTTCATTGGGTTGCGAACGGTAAATATTGTTCCGCAGTTCTATCTGGTTCGCATGGGTCTTTGTCTTTGCAACAAGATGGAGAAGAGTTTTTCAAACAACTTGATGAGTTTGCTATGCGTAATGTTCGATTGGTCGAATCTAATGAGTATTTTTATTATATGTATGATACCGGATATAGTAATATGCGGGAAATTTATTCAAAATTAAAAGAACAAGGTGCAAAGCATATTTATTCAACCGAAAAAGAAGAAGTTGTTGCAGAAGTAGAAAATCAAAATGTAAGATATTTTAAATTTCAAAATGAACCAAATTATGTGTTGGAAGTAGAACAAAAAGTAACCATTATGAATATAGGTATGTCCGGAGATTATGAAGGTACAAATGTTCGCTACGGTTATTTATCTAATTTAAAGATTCAAACAAATATCAAGCAAGAAGAATTAAAAACCCTTTTAAAAAAGGCAAATTATTTATATTATGCCGGAAATTCTTCAACTCCATTAAAAAATAGTAATGCAACTTTGAATTGGGTTTATAAAAATGGTTTTTATGTTGCCGAATTTGCAGGAACTAATAATGCTGCAATAAATAAAGAGGCAGAAATAATTTTTAGAAAATTAAATATTGCTGCCGGTCGAGATTTAAGACTTATCAATGACCAATCAACAATAGTTTATACTTATAATACAAATTATACTGATAAAGGTATATTGCTTAATACTTTGACTGAACATGGAGCAACAGAACTTGTGGAAAATGGGGATGAAATTTCTTGCAAGTTATTTGGAATGGAAATGGTTTATTACAAAAAAGACTCAAGTGGCGGTTATGTTCTAGATATTACTCAAGTTTCGGATAAGAGTGAATGCGAAGATGTAATTAATGACTTGAATGACGAGTATGGATTAAATATTCAAGAAATGACATATAACAAGATTAAAGAACGCTTGGAACAAGAAAATATGCGACTTGAGAGTGAATCTGTAATGGATGATAATTCAATTGTATTAACAATAGATATATAGAAAGAAATTTATGGGTAAAATGAAAATCAGATTGTTTCCGGATGGTACAATTCAAATGGAAACAGAGGGAATAAAAGGTAAAAGATGTATGGATTATGCCAAAGTTTTGGCAAAACTTGCAGATGCAAAGATTTTCAATATCGAAAAAACGGATGAGTATTATCAACAAGAAATTTTGAGGCTTGACGAAACTCAGCATTTAAAGGATAATTAATTAAAAAACTATATTAAAGAGAGGTGTCCGAGAGGTTTAAGGTGCAATCTTGGAAAGGTTGTGTGGGGGTAACACTCCACCGTGGGTTCGAATCCCATCCTCTCTGTATAAAAAAGAACATAACATTTGTTATGTTCTTTTTTATTTGTCAAATTGTTTTGCGAATTCTATTTTGTGTATTGTTCAAATAGGTCTGCCATTTTATCCCCAAAGCCGTATGCTTCGACTTCAAGCGGATTGTTTTTATAGGCATCTCCACCAAGACCTATAATATTAAGTCCTTCATAATTTCTTTGGGCTTCCAAATATTCAAAAGCCTTTTTACCTTCAGGCGAATTTGCCGGAATTTTTGGCATTTTTAATACATCTGCAAAGTTTTTCTTGATTTTTGGAATCATACTTTTTGCTTGATTATCAATAGCTTTTTGAATAAATTCTTCCCCTTTTCCATTTTCAACTGCTTTTTGATATCTCATTTTAAACATTATATCTGTAAAAGAATCATTTATTGCACTGTTTACACTATTTTCTGCAATTGCTCGTGCATAGGCTTCGACTCCAATGCCTTCAGTTCTTAACATTGTACTAAATTGTTTACAGTGTGTTAATTCATGAGATATAAGTTTTAATTGTTCTTTGGGAGGTAATTTGCTTAAAAATCCTTCAGAAAATTCAATAGTATTTTGTATTGGGTCATAACCACCTGTTACGGTAAGTCCATCTGTTGAGGTTATTGCAATGTTTTTTGGTGCAACTCCTTTTAATTTCATATATTTAACTGTATTTTCGTAAGAAGTATTAATAAACTCTTGTCCTGTTTTTCCTTGCAAGTTTGCAAAAATTGGTTTTAAATCTTCCGGAATATTTTCAGAAACTTTAATTGCTTTGGATGCAGGTTTGGGAGTTGTTTTTACTTCTGTAGTTTTTGCAGTTGATGTTTTGGTTGGAAATTTAGCTTTTAACCAATTCGCTGCCTTTTTTGTTGATTGTTTAAAGTCAATCCAAGTATTTTTTGCCCCGAATTTTACCCAACCCCAAGTAGATTGTGGAAGTTCTGAGATAGTCTTTTGAGCTGCTTGCTCTATTGATTGCCTTAAATCTTTAGTTATTGATTCTGATATATCTTGGACTATTTTTTCAGTTCCACCAATATCTTTCAGTCCTTTTTGTAAACCTCGATAGGCAGCAACATTCATAATTAAAGAAGATCCTTGATCAACCCCAAGAGTCTGAACAGCTTTATTATTGAACTCCGTAAATATTTTTCGCTGCTGTCCTGGGGAAAATCGATTGACTGATTGTAACGCTTCTTGATATTCCCCTTTAATTGCAGATTTGTAAATAGTTTTTGCACATTTTTGTAAAAGTCTTATTTTCATAAATTCCCCTTATATATTCCCCGTATATATATAAAGTATTTTGACTTTTAAAAATTGCTTAATTATAAATATTTTTTAAGAAGAACATCTTGGATTTATTACTCCAAGTCGTTCAATTTATATCAACAAAATATCCATTTTGTTGCAATTAATTCATACCCTATTTGTTTAAAAGATA
>CALAWF010000108.1 GCA_937894665.1 uncultured bacterium
CAGATACAGATACAGATACAGATACAGATACAGATACAGATACAGATACAGATACAGATACTGATACTGACACTGATACTGACACTGATCCGGATCCAGAAATTAACCCTGATGCTGACGGAAGACAAGCGTTCATCCAAAGAAAAATCTTAGATGACAATGTTGATTCAATCGATAAACGTCAATATATGAGATACAATGTTTCTGACAACAAAAACCCTGTTGGATTAGAGCCAGGACACGGTATCGAAGGATTACTTGATGTATCAAGAGGCGGTATCGCTGTAGTCCACAATAACGATTTAAAAGTTGGAGATGTTGTTCCGGTACACATTTCTTATGGCGGATTGGACATCAAAGCTGATGTAAAAGTTATTACAGCAACCGATCACAGAGCAGGTGCAATGTTCGTAAACTTAGATCAAGCAACCGCAAACCAATTATTATACTTGAATATGATTTTAGATGATGTAAATCACATCTCCTTTAATCCATAACAAAATTTAATAAATGAAAAGGCAAAGATTTAGTTCTTGCCTTTTCGTTTAATTAAGATTTGTAAAATTTTATAAAGATTTGTTTCAAAATGCTGAAGATTTGGGTAAACAAAACCGTTTATAAATATATATGCTATTCATGCGAATAACATGAGTGCAAATTAAAAAAAATAATAAGCATTTGAAATAAATGAAAGGATAGAACATGAGACAAAGTGGAAAGAATCAAAAAAGAACAATCGCCGTCCTACTAACCGGCTTGTTTATGGTTCAGCAGACAATGACACTTAGTGTATTTGCTGCTAGTACAATCTCAGGTGTTACTAATGGCGGAAGTGGAACATTCAACATTGACCCTACAGCTAAAAGTAACGGGACGGGCTTTAGACATTACCAAGACTTTAACGTAGGAAAAGGTGATGTTGCAAACTTAAATTTTGCAGACATCAATACTTTCGTAAACATGGTTGACAACCAAGTTGTAATCAACGGTATTGTTAACTCTGTAAGAAACAATGGTTTCTACAATGGTAAAGCAGTATTCATTTCTCCAAACGGAATGGTTGTTGGAGCTTCTGGTGTAATTAACGTTGGATCACTTGGTGTTTATACTCCAACTTCAAAATATACAGATGGAAGTGATTTTGAAACTTACTACAAAACAACTACCACTGCAGAAGCAAACGGTGGAGCTCCAATCACTATCAATGGTAAAGTTATTTCTGCCGGAGATGTTGAGTTAATTGGTGGTCAAGTAGATATTACAAAAGGTGCTGGAGTTATTGGTGGTGTTAACACAAATAAAATGTCAGTAATTTCCACAGATGCTCAAGCAACTGCTTTGTTCAACAACTTAGTTAATACAACTAATTTAACAAGTGGAAGCGGATTTACAAGTGATGCTACTGGCCAAATCAAAATCACTTCTAACACTGGTGTAAATGTTGCAGGTGATATTGTTAACTATGCTACTGGTGGCAATTATGAATATGGAAAAGGTTCTGCAAACACTAACTATAGTGGAATTGAAATTAATAACTATGGTAAAGGCGGATTATCTCAGGCAACGTTTCAAACGCTAAAGGCTTAGTTCAATTTGATAACAACAAAGGCTCTATGGATATTTCTGGGAACATTAAAAATAATGGCACAACTCAAATATTTAACAGCCCATTTGCAGCTTTTGGAACAGAAGATGAAATCAAATCTAATGCTGAAAATTCTGGTTTAACAATTTCTGGAAATATTGATACAAAAGGAAACTTGGCTATCAGAAATAAAGGTGGACAAGGCTTAAATATCACAGGAAAAGTAAACCACGATGGCGATGCTTATGTTCAAAACGGATATTTAACAGATGACGTTGGTTATGATGTAAATGACACAAAACTTTCTAACACTGGAGCAATGAACATCAGTGGAACATTCAATACTACAGGTAACGCTGAATTCCTTAACACTGAACATGGTCAAGATGGTTTGAACGTTACAGGCACAGTTACAACTGGAGGCAAAGCTACTTATACTAACCATGGTAAAGCAGGCTTAAACGTTAAACAAGGTGGTTCAATTGCATCTTCTGATGGTTTAGAAATGACAAACTATGGTGAAGGTGGTTTGAATATTGCAGGAACAGCAACTAACACTGGTGCTGCAACAGTAACAAACCATGCCGGTCGTTTAACAGTTGGTGGCTCATTTGCAAACAATGGAAATGCAACCATCTTAAATAATGGTTCAGAATTAAATGTATCAGGAACAGTTACAAACGAAAATGGTGTTCTTGATATGACTAACAACGGAGCTGATGGCTTCAATGTTACAAAAACAGGTAAAGTTTCAGGTAACGGTGGTTTGAATATGACAAACAACGAAACCGGAACTGCAGGTTTAAACATCGATGGTACTGTTTCTAATGATGGAGATGCAAATATCACTAACAACGGTGCTAACGGTTTAAATGTTAACGGTACTGTTACAAACACAACTGGCAAACTTGCAATGCTAAATACCGGAGCTAAAGGCTTTAATGTTGCTAAAGGTGCTAACATCAATGCTCAAGGCTTAGATATGGAAAACAGAGGTGCTGCAGGTTTAAATATTGCAGGAACTGTTACTAACAAAGGTACAGCTAATGTTCTAAACAAAGCAGGGGCTTTGAATGTTGGCGGTACATTCACTAATACTGGTGATGCTACATTCACAAATGATGGAACTGATTTTGTTGTTGATGGTTCTGTTGAAAACCAAAATGGTTCTTTAACAATGACAAATAACAACGGAACATTTGATATTAACGGTTCTGTTGCAAATAGTGGAACTACAAAAATTACTAACAATGGTGCTAACGGTCTAAACGTTAACGGTACTGTTACTAATACAAATGGCAGACTAGCAATGCTTAATACTGGAGCTAAAGGCTTTAATGTTGCTAAAGGTGCTAATATCAATGCTCAAGGCTTAGATATGGAAAACAGAGGTGCTGCAGGTTTAAACATTGCAGGAACTGTTACAAACCAAGGTACTGCTAATGTTCTTAACAAAGCAGGTGCTTTAAATGTTGGCGGAACATTCACTAACACTGGAGATGCTACATTTACAAACGATGGCACTGATTTTGTTGTTGATGGAACTATTACAAACAACGAAGGCACATTGAAAATGACTAACAACAATGGAGCTTTCAATATCAACGGTAAAGTTGCAAACAACGGAACTACAACAGATATTACTAATGCTGGAGCTGAAGGATTAAATATTCAAGGTAATGTTTACTCTAATGGCGACCTAACAATGACTAATACAGGTGCTAAAGGTATCAACCTAGCTTCTACAGGCAGAGTTAACGGCAACAGCGATATTTATATTAACAATGACTCTAAAGGTGGAGTTAATGTTAAAGGCTTAGTAAATGGTAAAAAGAATATCAATATTACAAGCAAAAATGGTAATGTTGTAATCGGTGATAACACTGAAAATGATAATTACATTACAGCCGGTAAAAATATCAACATCAATGTTAATAACGGCAGCATCCTAAACGAAGGAAGTTCTAAAACAGTTAAAACATTGTTGAAAGCTGATGGCGACCTTAATATGGATGTTACAGATGGTACAATCGGTGAACCTGTTCAACAAGAAGGAGCTATCGAAGGTAGCACAGGTGTTGGACCAAAGGCTCAAGGTGCTAGAGATTTTTCTAAATCAATCAATGCAAGCATTCGTGGTAAAGTAACTGCTAGAACAACTAAGAATGCAACTAAAGAAAATGATTTAGTTATCAACTATGCAGCAATCGATTCAGATATGAACATTGATTCTATTAAGGCAAACGGAAGAGTTATCTTAACAGTTGATGATTCTAGCCACGCAAATGGTGGAGCTGCGAGTGGAACAAGATACAATATGGTTAACGCAAACACAGCAAAAGGCAATGTTAACGTTGAAGGTACAGGAATTTCCTTAATCTCTAACGGAAGCATTGGTACAAAAGGTAACAAAGTTACATTTGTTCAAACAGATGCTGCAAACCACAAAATGGATGCTTTAGCTAATGAAAATATTTACTTAAAAGAAAATAGCTTCGATGCTTATGGCAGAGATAATGAAACTAAATTGAACTCAGTATCAACAATGATTGCCAGAGAAGGCGACTTGGATGTTGAATTTGCAGGCGACACAACAATTGATAACATCACAGCTGAAGGCGATATGAAAATCGTTACTCGTGGTCAAAAAATGCACATCAAAAACTTAGGTCATATTAAAGATGGTGCAGTAACTCCAGAAGATTACTTCGGACCTAGAGATTACGGTTTGAAAGATAACCCTAACTTACCTGATGGTGGTTACACCGGAGAATATGAAAATGAAGCATTACCAAACAATGTAATCGTTAAAGCTCTTGATATTAACCACAATTTAAGAAAAGATACACCAAGAGATACTGTTTGGGTTGATGGACACGAAGCATGGGCTAATTCAGAAGTAAGAATCGACAATGCAGTATTAGACAAAGGCAAATTAGATATTACAGCTGATGAAATCTATGCAAACGGAATTCACGCAACATTCAATAAAGAAGGATTTACAAAAGAAAAAGATCCTTCAACAAACAAAGTTCAAGGAACACCTGATGGTGTAAATGGTATTCCAACAGGACACGCAGTAAGACCTAGCGATGTTGAGGATACAGGAAGAAACGAAACTGAAAGAAACTACTATTACCCAGAAGGTGATGGAGATGGAACATTCAACGGAGAACCTTCAAATGTTGACCCAGATGATGGAATTGTAGATGCAACACCATTAGAAATTCCGGATGACAAACCAACCCCTCCAGATCCTCCAACACCAGGACCGGATCCAGATCCAAACCCTCCAACTCCACCTACACCTCCTGAACCAGACCCAACTCCAAACATTCCGGATGGAGATGGAAGTATCACATACACCCAAAGAAAAGGTGAAGACAACATTGATAACATCGATAAAAGACAATATATGAGATTCAACGTAGCAGATACTAAAAACCCTGTAGCATTAGAAAGATCAAACAAAATTGATGGATTACTTGATGTATCAAGAGGCGGTATCGCAGTAACTCATCACAACGATTTAAAAGTTGGAGATATTGTTCCAGTACACTTAACATACGGAGATTTAGATATCAAAACAAATGTTAAAATCGTTACAGCAACAACAAACAGAGCAGGAGCAATGTTTGTAGATTTAGACCAAGCAACAGCAAACAAACTTCTATACTTAAATATATTACTTGAAGATTCAATGAACCTTTCATTCAATAACTTAAGATAATAGATAGTTTAAATAATCAAAAGACCTCAGATGAAAATCTGGGGTCTTTTATTTTGTACATTTTACTATGTAACAATAAATTAAAAATATAGAAATATAGTGTTAAAAATTTTCTATGAGAGCTTTAGAATAAATATATAGACTGAACCATGCCAGTTAATATAAATAGACTTATATATGTGTGTTTGATAAGGGAAATCTATGAAATCAACAAGAAAACATCTGATATGCTTATTTACAATCCTTTTAACTCTCCCTATGGAACAACATAATGTTATACAAGCAACAGAACTAGCACCCATAGGAGAGCATCCATGCCATTCTATAGATAAGATAGTAGGGCAACAGGAAAATGAAAAAAGAAATTATATCAGATATGAAGTTAAGGATTTAAAAAATCCGGTAGTCCTAGATAGAACAGGCACAGACATCCAAAGGCTCATAAACATCTCAAGAGGTGGAGTTGCAGTAAAAACATCAACCCCATTAGCGATAGGGCAAATTGTACCTATTAAGCTCGTCTATGAAGACATTGCAATCAATACAGAGGCTCAAGTAGTATTCACACAAGGAAACCTCGCAGGAGCAGAGTTTATAAATAGCGATAAGCAAACCGAAAACAACCTCTTATACCTCAGCATAAGATTAGATGCAGATAATGGCAACTTAGTTACTAAACTATCCAGCTAAAGCCGAACTTATCAAATGGAACTCTTGCTTAGCACTATAAACATAATCGCACGAGCACAATAAAGAATCCATTAGAGCATAGGACTCGCTCTTTTTAGAATCCTAAACATAAGAAC
>CALAWF010000109.1 GCA_937894665.1 uncultured bacterium
CGTTCGTCCTGAGCCAGGATCAAACTCTCCATTGTCAGAAAGTTTATGTCCATCGATTACTTAGGGCTAACTAAGCAATCTGCTCGACTTCGTTTACTAGCTTTCGCTATCATTTTGTCTTGTGAATCATTTTCGAAATTAACAAGTTTATTTTGTTTGCAATATTTTCATATTACTCACACTCGTTTTCAGCTATTCTATTTTCAATGTCCGATTTATTTTCTCGTCTCCAACGCTTTACAATCATTTCGATTGCTTCGCTATCGGGGTAACTATTTCGTTCTTGTGAACTTTTTCATCATATCACCTGAATTTTAATTGTCAAGTGGTTTGAAAAATAAATTTTAAAAACTTTTAAATAATTGCTATTTATATTCTTTTAAAATTCGCTTTTGTCTTTCGACGTCTTTAAGTGTAAAACAAACAATTTAAAAAATCAACCCCTTTGTCCAATATTTTTTAAATTAATTTAATATTTTTTAATATAGTAGTTGAAAGTATTGTTATATCTAGATTTTAGCATTTCACATTGTAGCGATTTTTGACATTTTAGGACAAGTTTTGAAAAATTTTTCTAATTAATTTATTATTTTTTAAAATTTTTTCTTTTTGACATTGATAAAAAATCGACATGCGGAATTTCAACATGTCAATTTTGATTTACTTTTATTTCAATTTTATTATTGTTCTTTTATCACGTTTTAGTTTCATCTCAACTTATCTTCTAGTCAATTTGGGATAAAAGTACGGCTATAATACCTCATGCTTAGTTAAAGATTCTTCGGGTTAATTTACTAAATAATCTTACTAATTCAACAGTTTATCCCTCAGAATGATACTAATTGTATAAGGGGTGGGACAAGCCCTGATGACTAGAACCATTTAAATTTTCGTATTTTTCTTTTTCAATTTTTCTTTTTCTTTTTTCATCAAAATGAAAAAGAAAAAGTGAACATAAAAAACATCCAACCCTCTCCCTAACCCTCCTCCCTTGAGGAGGAAACTTATTCGTGTCGGTTTTAGTAAACCCGACCTTCTCTATCTAAACAAGTTCAGCTCACCACCTCACCCTAACCCTCTCCTCAAGGAGAGGGTAAAATTTTTAAGTTTAAAGTTGGGGTTTCTACCCCAACCTACATTATCTAATTTATAAAAAACGCCAGCAATACCTGCCGACGTAAAAAAAATCATAAAAAAATTTTTTCATGTATAACCCTTTTAGCTTCTCGATAAAATGAAGAATAGTTAAACTTTTGTCCAGCAAATTTTAAATCTTTAGAATAAGTCTTTAATTTATACCTCAACTCTTGAGCCTTTAATTGATCAGACAACGAAAGATAAGCATCATCATACATGGTAATACGTTCCCTAGAACCCAAATATTTACCTAGTTTCGAATAAACTTTATCAAGTGAACGATAGTAACCATACAAAGCCTGAGACCAACTATCCTCATAAGCATAATTTTTAGTAATATTTATAATTTTTTTATTTCCAACAATAAATTTTTTAATACTTTTTACTTGATCAACTATTTTATTTCCTTCTTTATCATAAAACTGCCGGTACGTTTTTCCATTGATATTTTGAACAACGAACTTTTCTCCATTTGCAAATGTCCTAGTAAGTGGAGACATTGCAACTATCGGGATTTTCATATTTAATTTTCCTTTCTGATTGTATAATATATCGAATCTGTAAATCCAACATATAAACTTTTTATTGTTGAGGTAAAAATAGTAGGTCGAGTTCATTTACCCGACCTACCAACTTACTTACATGTCTTGAGAATCTACATCCGGATTATTTTCTTCTTGAATATCATAAACTTCATCTTCCGGAGCATTTGGGTCATTATTTACAATCTGAACCCCAAATCTTGTTCTGAACAAATGTTTTACGGTTTCGCTTTGGATTTCGTACATCATTTTATTGAACAAATCGTACGCTTCCTTTTTATATTCTATTAATGGATCTTTTTGTCCATAAGCACGAAGTCCGATACCTTCCCTCAACATATCAATATTGTGCAAGTGGTCAATCCATTTGCTATCAACAACTTTTAATAATACATCTTTTTCAAGTTGTCGAACAACATTATGAGGTGTAAACGGTTCTTGAACCCCGGTTCCACCGTTATAATCTTTTACGATTTGATTATAGAAATTAATAATCTCAATTTCATGCCCTTTATATGCTTCAATTACAAAATCCTTAATTTTGTCATACATTGGTTCAAAACGCATGTTCTGAATATCAGCAACATCAAAAGTATTAGCAAGTTGTGGAACGATAGAGTGCAACTCTCTAATCAAGGCTTGCAAGTCTTCATAAACGTACTCTTCAACTTTTTGTTCAGGAGAAATGTAACTCTTGATAAGTCTATCAACTTCTCTTTCCATCATATACAAAATATCTTCATACAAGCCTTCGCCGAAAAGAACTTTTCTTCTTTGACGGTAGAATTTTTCTCTTTGAATATTCATAACATCATCATATTCAAGTACGGATTTTCTCATATCAAAGTGGAAAGTTTCAACTTTTTTCTGTGCAGATTGAATTCTCTTTGTGATAAGTGGTGAATCGATTGCCATATTTTCAGGAACATTCAATGCGGTCATAAGTTGAGTAATCTTCTCGCCGCCGAAAATTCTCATCAAATTATCTTCCAAAGATAAGAAAAATCTGGTTGAACCAGGGTCGCCTTGACGAGCGGCACGACCTCTCAACTGGTTATCAATACGTCTTGATTCATGACGTTCTGTACCAATTACATGAAGTCCGCCAACCTCAATTACGTTAGCATGTTCTTCTTCTGTAATTAGTCTTGCTCTTTTTAGAGCATCTTCTTTTATTGCTTCATAGTCAGGATTTGTTTCGTCAATTCCTCTATCTTCAAGTTCAGCTTTTGCAAGATATTCGGCGTTACCACCAAGAAGAATATCTGTACCACGACCAGCCATGTTAGTTGCAATCGTAACTGCTCCCCATCTGCCGGCTTGGGCAATAATATGTGCTTCTTTTTCGTGATGTTTTGCGTTCAATACATTATGCTTAATTCCTCTTTGTCTTAACAACGCAGACAAATATTCAGATTTTTCAATACTGATTGTACCAACCAAAACCGGACGTCCAATTTTGTGTTGTGCAACAATATCATCAATTACAGCCAAATATTTTTGAACTTCTGATTTATAAATAACGTCAGGATAATCAACTCTTCTATCAGGTTTATTTGTTGGAATACATGTAACTTCCAAGTTATAAATCTTACCAAATTCAGCTTCTTCAGTCATTGCAGTACCGGTCATACCGGACAATTTCGGATACAATCTGAACAAGTTTTGGAATGTAATACTTGCCAAAGTCTGAGTTTCATCTTGAATTTCAACACCTTCTTTTGCTTCTACAGCTTGGTGCAATCCATCAGACCAACGTCTGCCTTCCATCAAACGACCTGTAAATTCATCAACAATCATTACTTCGCCGTTTTTAACAACATAATCAGTATCTTTAACAAATAATTCTTTTGCTTTTAATGCTTGTAACAAATGATGGGCATACTGTGTATGAATATCAAACAAGTCCTTAATACCGATTAAATCTTGAGCATGATCGATACCTTCTTCTGTCAAGATTACGTTTTTATTCTTTTCATCAACAGTATAATCAACGTCCTTTTGAAGTTGTGGAGCAATTCTAGCCATCAACTGATAAGTTTCAGCAGACTGAGCTAATCGACCGCTAATAATTAATGGAGTTCTTGCTTCATCAATCAAAATACTATCAACTTCATCGATAATTGCATAGTTGAAAGGTCTTTGAACTAACATTTGAGGGCTATTTGCCATGTTATCTCTCAAATAGTCAAAACCAAATTCGTTGTTTGTACCATATGTAATATCGCATTGGTAAGCGTGCTTTTTAACTTCAAAATCTCTTGCACCCATACCGCCTGAAAGTACAACACCAACAGTAAGACCTAGGAATTTATAAATCTTACCCATCCATTCACTATCACGTTTTGCCAAATAATCGTTAACAGTGATTACGTGGACACCTTTACCGGTCAATGCGTTCAAATAAGCAGGCAAAGTTGCAACCAAAGTTTTACCTTCACCTGTTCTCATTTCTGCGATATGACCATTGTGCAAGAAATAACCACCAATTAGCTGAACGTCGAAATGACGCATATTCAAAACACGTTTACCTGCTTCACGAACAGTCGCAAACGCTTCCGGTAAAATTTTATCTAATGCTTCTTTTTCTAATTTCAAATCTTCTTTAAAATTCTTAGATGTAGGACGTTTTGCCAATATATCTTTGAATTCTTGTGTTTTAGCCTTTAATTGTTCATCGGTTAATGCTGCAAATTCCGGCTCCAAAGCGTTGATATGGTCAACAATACCCATCATTGATTTAACTTTTTTTTCATTCGGATCGCCTAACAGCTTTAGCATCCATTTTATCATTAATTAATACCTCTCCAAGTTTAATATATCTAAAGTCTATCATAAACATAATATATATTAATAATCTTAAGGAAAAAATAATATTTTGGGGTAAAAGTCTATAAGTTGTATAAAGGCAATAGGGGGCAGGGGAATAAGGAAATAGGTTCGTTACAAAAAGGCTTTAAGCCTCTATGGCATTGAGGGACTAAGTTCTTTATATTTCTACATCATTGGGAATTGACAGTTCAGATTTTGTCATCCTGAGCAAAGCGAAGGATCTCTTCCTAAACGAATAAGTCAGAGATTCTTCGGGTAAATTTGCAAAATAATCTTACTAATTCAACAGCTTATCCCTCAGAATGACATTTGCGGATAGTTATGTAGGGTAATATAAGTAGGTTGGGGTTTCCACCCCAACATCAATTTTCACTTTAAATTCCTAACTGCCCATTTGAAATAATCTGCATCAGAACGAGCTTTTACAGCACACGAAATTCCATTCAAAGAATCATTACTATTCAAACTACAATATTTATCTTTATCAGGATACAATGTACCCAAATCACCCATCGCTTTTATATTTTCATCTATCAATTGGAAAGTAAAAACATCATAACCAAATCGATTAGGAGGACTATTAAAACCATTTAAATCAACTGAAACCAAAACTGGTGCATTATCACGACCTAAATTATCAAACATCAAAACTGTACCATCGGAAAGTAGTAATTGACCGTCATCAAGATGAGTTGTTATTGGTTGTCCCTTTTTCTTTTTTAAGTTCTGATACGTATGACATGCAAAAGAAGTTCTATAGCATTCATTTCCATACACTCCACAATCTGTAACTCCAGTCAAATATTTCGAAAAAGTTTTATAATAGCTTGCGTGTGCATAATCAGCAGGGTCTAAAGAAATTTCATCATTTTGCATTTGCCTAAAAACTTGTTGAATTGTAGAATAAGATTTCAAAAATTGAGTTCGAAGTTGATGTGCTTTGTAGTTAGCAACCAAACTCGGAATAGTAATAGCAGCAACTACACCAATCACCCCCAGAGTTATCAAAACTTCTGCAAGCGTAAAAGCCATTTCCTTACTTTTAAACATAAAGTCCTCCTTGGTACACTATTATAATAGTATAGAACACACATTGTCAATAGTATAAGATTTGACTATGTCAGATTATACAGAGGTCTTAAAAAGAATAGGGTTAAACTTTAGGGTCGAAAGAACGAAGTTGATGTATTCGCAGGAAAAGTTTGCCGAAATCGCCAACGTTCATACAAATTACATAGGCAAAGTTGAACGTGGTGAACAAAACCTCACAATAAAGAAAATTGTATCTCTGGCAAATTCTTTAAATGTTCCTGTGGAAAATATTTTAAATCTCAAGAATTAGGATTATCCGTACGTACTAGCTAGAAATCCTGAAACGGTCTTGGATTATTGACGGATCGGCTGGCTCTCAACGCAATCTTCCCTTAGACGAGCTTCGCTCTTGCCAAAATCCGCAGTTCAGGATGACATTTTCGGTTAGTTATTTCCTCTCCAAGGGAAGAGGGTTTGACTATTATAATGTTCACTTTTTCTTTTTTATTTCGACGAAAAAAGAAAAAGTAGAACCGAAAAAGAAAAACACGAATGATTAAATGGCTCGAGT
>CALAWF010000110.1 GCA_937894665.1 uncultured bacterium
TAAATTCTTTATTATTTAAAAACTTTTTTGTCAACGAATTACTTAACACATACAATTGCCTTCAGCAAGGCAATTGCAGGAGCATATTCTGGTAAAATTTCCAAGCAAGTTTTTAAAGACTTTTCAGCTTGTTTAAAATCTTTATCGTTATGATATGCAATATATGCAATCAAATAATGAAGCTCCGGGTCATTATAAAACTTATCTTTTGCCTTTCGCAAAAAGAACATTGCCGCAGGAATAAAATTATTTGCCCAAAAAGCACGACCAAGATATTTAAAAGTTTCAGGATTATAATATGCCATAAAATCAGAAAACTTCAAAATTTCATTGATATATCCGGCTTTATAATATTTGATAAAAATACTTAAATCCAATTCCAAAAAATTTCTTATCTCAAAGTACGTCGGGTTCAAGGTAACCTTTCCTGCTAACATTTGAAGCAAAACCAATCCCCAATGCCCTCTAATATCAGAAATTGAAGCCCAAGTAAACATATCTCGGGCTTTTTCCAATTCATCCAAGATTATATAACAGTAACCGGCTTCCGTATAAAATCCGTTCTTTTCAAAAAACACTTCACACCCATCAGATGTACCTGATAAAAATTTCTCTTTTATCTGTTCGTATTCAACTGTCATAAATCTTTATCTTATTTACTAATTATCTATAAAGTGAAATCAGTCATCATAGATCTTTGCATCATAGCCTGAATCACTTCCGGAGATAAATTTTTACCATTACCGGTCATTAACATATTCATCATTTCATCATCAGAAGATTTTGAAGAACTATCATTACCTAACAAGACTCTCAATTCTTCCAATTCTTTTTGAGATTGCATATATTCAGGACTTTTAGTAAAACTTTCCACCTCATTTTGAGTTGCGTAAGCTAGTTTTATTTCTCCTGAATCAGTTTTGTGGTTATCAAAACTATGGATATTTTTCATAACGTTAGAATCATCTGATGAAGATTCCTCATTGTTAAGATTTTGTTGAATCTTTTTCAATTGAAGTTGTTGATACTGTTTGTTCAAATCAGGTGATAAACCATTGCCGTATGGAGCATTGATAAACGCATCCAACTTCGCATCCTGTTTTCCGAATGGAAGATTAATATTTTTCTTATCCTTATCTTTTGAGTTTGAATCTTTATTATTATCATCTTGTTTTTCAGCCGGTGACAATTTTGCCTGCAATTGAGTAAGATTTCTGTTAACCAAAGTTTGAGGGTCAATTGGTGTTAAATCAGCAACACTTTCGGCAACATCAGCATAAGGATAGATAAGTTCAGGTTCATTAACATTCTGATAACATTTTGCATTATCAGAACCCATTACACAGTTACGACCATTTGTTGCATATTTTACAATCATAGGATTGTCGTTCAAAGCAATAACTTTTTCATATGCTCTAATAGCATTTTCTTTATCACTAACTTTTGTATAGCACATTGCCAAATAATAATATCCTAATGTATCAGATGGGTGAAGTTTTACATAAGAAATACATTCTTGCAAACACCCTGCAAAATTACTTTTATGATATTTAGTTCTAATACTTGCCAAAGTAGGATTTGAATAGAATGAAGGTTCTTTTAACCATCCAGGTTCACCGGTAGCGTAAACCTGTCTTGCAGATTCTCTCAAATAATCATTACGACGTTGAGGAACTTCAACCTGTTGAGAAGATTCACTATCACTATCACTACTACTATCATAATTAGGAAGACTAGAAGGAGCATAAGAATCTGAACTATGATTTTGCCCTGCAAGAGAATTTGAATAGTATTCACTCATCACATTACTACGTTCCATTGCACTCTCATCATTTTCAGATGGATGAGTATCAGCATACAAATCATAATTCTTCAACGGATTGGTCCAACCGTATGCAGTTGTTGCCATTGCGGTATTTAAAACCATAACTGTAGCTAATAATAATCCGATATTCTTCTTCATTATATTATCCTCTTTTAGAATTTTTTAATAATTTTACCTTCTATGTCAAGGATATTATATGATATTATCAACTATACGTCATAATCCAAATGAATGATATTACACTTTTCGCATTGCAAATTTACATCCGCAATAATTCTGCCTATACAAATTCAAAGATTTTGAAATTTGATTTGTTTTCAAAAATCCATCCGCTTTTCTAAAATTTGTAGAGTTATAACTCACCCCATACTCCTTGGCAATAGAATTTCCAATTGCTGTTAATTTTTCATAATTTTTATGTGGGCTAATTACCATTGAAGTCGTAAATTCATCAATCCCCATAGATTTTGCAAGCTCTGCAGATTTTCTTAGTCTAAGTTCAAAACACTTATCGCATCTTTTGCCTTTTTCAGGTTCATTCTCTAATCCGGAAACAAAATCATAATAAACTTCCGGTTCATATTCCCCGACAATAAGTTCACATCCAAAATGAGAACACAAATTTTTCTCTGCATCCAAACGTTTTTCATACTCTTCAAGAGGAAAAATATTAGGGTTATAAAAATAAACTACAACAGAATATCCCATATCCTGTAAAAAAGATATGGGATAACCTGAACATATACCGCAACAAGCATGCAGTAGAATTTTTTTATTAGAACAATTTGTTTGCAGGTTCTGCTCCATGTTTTTCAACCCATTTTTTCAATTCGTGGTAACCTTTGATACCCATTTCGAACTCATCACCCATTTTTAAAGCCGGAGTTCCGATTTGCTTATTTGCAACAGCATAATCAATATCTTTTTGAATCATAGCATTAACTTCCGCACTATGAGCATCTTTTTGCATTTTATCCATATCAAGGTCTAAACCTGAATTTTCTAAAACATCAAGAACTTCATCCTCTGTGGTTGGTTTTTTATCGAAAAACAAAGTATTAACTTCCCAGAATTTGCCTTGCATTTGAGCCGCTTCTGAATACTTAGCCATAATACAAGAACCATGGTGGAATTCTTGTTCCATATATTTATTACATTCAGTATCAAGAGGCATTGCGTGATGTTCTATTCTCAAATTCTTATATTCTTTAACAATTTTAGCTAGCATGTGGTTGCAAGCAGAACACATTGGACATTTGTAATCAGAATAGATTTCTAATACAACAGCATCTTTGGCTTCGCTACCTAATACATTACCTTTAGGTGCAATATTTTCCGGAATTGGTTTTGTAAATTTTAAATATTCTCTAGTAAATTTTAAAGCCGGAGAGAATTTTGCACTTGAATAAGTCCAACCCAAAAATCCGCAAGCACAAGCCATTACAACAACAAATGCTATTCTATACGGGATAGGTTTCAACGCATCAATAAAATCAACGAAACTTTGCTTAATTGCACCAATAAATGAACCTTTGATGCCAACAACTGCAACTAATGCAATTAATAAATCAATAACATATGTACAAGCACATAACAAACATAATTTTTTAATACCAAACAAACTTACACATAACAAAATCATTGAAATTACAAAAGAAATAAGTCCTAATGATGCAATATAGTGATATTTGTTTTTAAAAACTTCCATAAATTTGAAAAGTTTAACATTCTTTAACTTATCTGCACCCAACAACAATAAAACAAATGAGTACAAGAATATTCCCCAATAAGCCAAAGGAACACCCAAGAACTGAGATTCGGTTGTTTTAGCAACACCATCGCAATCCACAAAATCACTTATTGAACAAAAACTTGGCAAAGCATATTGGTCAAAATTTGCACTATAATATATTTTTGCAAGTTCTACAGAAAGTATAAAACCTATAACAACTAAAATAATAATAGCTGAATACTTCCATGAATTTCTACTAGTTTCAACATTATTTTCCATATCATTCTCCCTCTTAATTGTAATCCTATCTTACATTTATTCAGAGAATTAATCAACAAACTTAACGATTAGAAGCAAATAAAAAACTTGACGAAAAGGTTAACCCATTCCGCCAAGTTTTTGTTTAAATTTATCAGATACTAAACTAAATTAGTTAAAATATCTTTTTAAAAGACCGTCAAAACCTCTGCCATGACGAGCTTCATCTTTAGCCATTTCGTGAACTGTATCGTGAATTGCATCATAACCCAATTCTTTAGCTCTTTTAGCGATAGCCAATTTACCTTCGCAAGCACCTTGTTCAGCATCTGCTCTCATTTCAAGGTTTTTCTTAGTTGAATTTGTAACAACTTCGCCCAACAATTCAGCAAATTTTGCAGCGTGTTCAGCTTCTTCGAAAGCGTATCTTTTGTATGCTTCAGCAACTTCAGGATAACCTTCTCTTTCAGCAACTCTTGCCATTGCAAGATACATACCAACTTCTGTGCATTCGCCGTTAAAGTTTGCTCTTAAACCTTCCATGATTTCAGCATCTTCAACTTTTCCATCGCCTACATTATGTTCACAAGCGTAAACTTTTTCTCCGCCTGATACTTCTTTAAATGTTGTTGCTCCGCATAAAGGACATTTTTCTGGAGCTTTATCTGATTCTGTTGACCAACCACAAACTGTACATACGTATTTCATTTTAACCACCTTTCTTTGTGTGAATTTCTTATTTTTTACATGCTCAATTATAACAAACAATATTTATTTTGTAAAGTGGGAATTATTTTCACTTTTCATTTCTTTACAATTATAGTACGAATATTTTGTTTTATAATTGGATAGATTGGTAGAAATAATGGTTATAATAGAATAATTTTAAATGTCGGGTTAGTAAACCCGACCTACAATTTTTATACGCATTCGTCATACTGAGCGAAGCGAAGTATCTCTAACTAAACGCATAGGATTGAGATTCTTCGGGTAAATCTGTAATGCTTTATTCAACTCAGTTTTTCCCACAGAATGACGAATTATTTAAATCTAAATCGAAGCTCCGCCTTCGTTCTTTATTTTATCAAGAACATTTTTTGAACCATCTACAGACTTTGTATATTGCAAAACAAAATCTGTTGCTTCCTGATCCCTTGCAATAGCCTCTTTCAATAAAATTATATCTTCCATTGAGAATTTTCTAATTGCGGACTGAGAATTATCTATCAAAAATTGTTTAAACTTTTGTTGAACTTCATATTCAAACCCCGGTAAATCCGATTTCAAAGAATACCAACGATAAAAATGATGAAGCATATAATATTTATCTATAACACCATCTCGCATAACAAACATTGGTGAAGTTTTCAGCTTAAACCCCTCTCCCACACAAAGAGAAAGAAACAAAGCTCTAAGTCCTCGTTGTTCTGTAATTAATCCTTCTTCTTCTTTTAAAATTGATAAAATTTTATCTGCATTATTTATTTTATAAACAGGGGTATTAGCAGCTTTTATGTAGTCTAAAAGTCTATCAGGATTACAATCAACCTGTTTTACTATTGCCGAAACATTTTCTCTTACAGATTCTATCAATTTCTGAGTTTCAGAATTCAATGTAAGATTACTCCCTGAACCTATAATTGTTTTAGATGTTTTATTTGAAAAACTTGTTTTGGTAGTTTTTTTCAACTTTTCTCTCAAATGTTTTTCTTTCATTGAAAGAAGATAGTATTTTACATTTTTAAAAATATTACTCATAGAAAGGATTATAATCTTAATAGCAAAATATTTACACATCCAAATATAGGATAATAATTTATGATATAATAAATCCGGATATGAAAAAGTTCTTAGTAATCTTATTGATATTATTATGTCAGAGTGCAGCTTTTGCAATTGAGGACATCAAAAAAGTTGACCTTGAAGAAGCTATGAACTCTGCGTTAAAAAATAACATCGATCTTAAATCTGCACAAATTGATATAAATATTGCAAAGAATAATATAAAAACAGCAAATAGGTTACAAAATCCATCATTTGATGCCTTTTACAACTTCGGAGCTTCCGGCTGGACAGAACCAAGACAGCTAGGTTTAACCCAAACCGTTGAAATTGCAAAACGAAAAGCCCGAAAAAATTTAGCAGAATCAAACCTAAAACTTGTAGAAAAGAATGTTGGTTACACAAAATTTGACCTGAAAATGGATGTCCGAGAAGCGTACATAAATCTCGTTGCGACAAAGTCTGTACTTGATACTCTTGAACAACAAAAAACTCTTCAAGAAGAATTATTAGCAATTGCACAAAAAAGAACTAAAACTCACTCTGTGCCGGAAATAGATGTTATTCAAGCCGAAATCGCACTTAATCAAATGATAACTCAAGTTAACACCGCAAAAGTTAATGTCAAAAGTTCTTTGCTGGACTTTAACAAAATAATAAATGACCCAAATGGCATAACTTATGACAGTATGGATAATATTTTTGCAGAAGAAAACAACTTTGAGGAAATGCAAACTCCTCCTCCCGATACAAATTTTCCTGATTTTGCAGAAATTAAAGAAAAAACTTTAGCTAACAGATATGACATACAAATTGCAAAGCAAGAAATTGATGTTGCGGAAAAGAATTTGACTGTTGTCGCTCGTCAAAAAATTCCAGACCTTGAAATAACCGGCGGTTATGCTTATCAAATGCCTATCCATACAGATGATAGAAGATTTAATAGCGGAGGCTATTTAGGAGGAAGTATTGTAAATATTCCACTTTTTTACAACTATTCTCCGGAAATTAAAAACGCAACCCTGAAACTTCAACAGGCAGAATTGAAATATGAATCTGTAAAAAATAAAGCAGAAAAAGATATAAAATCTGCTTACGAAAAATTCCTAACAGCAGGAGAAAATCTTAATTACTATGAATCAAAAATTTTGGTAAGTTCAAGTAAACTGATTGACATTTCCAAAAAATCTTATGAAAACGGAAAATCTGATATTACAGCACTTATTGTAATGAAACAGTCTTACAAATCCATAATTGTTGGTTACACATACGCTCTTGCTGAATACTACAACAGTTGGACAAATTTTTTGAGAGAAGTTAATAACGAAGATTTTGAATTTTAATTTTTTATTTTTTTCAGATAATCTTCAAAATGTTTTATGTTAACTTTATACCCGCATCCATCATGAAGTTTTGCGGGATACGAAATTCTTTTGACAGGGTATTTTCTACACATTCTAGGACGGTTTTTGTAATCTGAACACAAACCTTCAGGAGTAACTAATTTGCATGCAAAAATAAGATTTCCCAATTCGTCTTTTCCTTTTATATAAAATCTTTTATACGTTGGAAAAATTGTTTGCATAATCTTAAATTCTTCTTCGGTATAAGTGTCAACACTATACATATAATTACAGCATTTGCCGCATTTTTTACAGCTACCAGTAATTTCATACGTCATTCTTTCCGGAACAAAATATGACAAAAATTCGTAGAATGCAGATTTAATCAAATCTATTATCATACAAACATTTTAGCACAATAAAATGTTGGTATTTAAAGCCGTGCAAGGATTTTTTAAGATTGTTAATTTTTGGTTAAAAAAGACGGGTTTTATGCAAAACGGATAAATAATATAAGTGTAGTTGATAAGTAGAGACTAAAAGAAATTGAAAGGAGTGTATTATGAGATTTTTATTAAAGAAAGCACCTGATAATTTTATTAAATCAGTAAACGATGAAATTAGTTCTATTTTGAACAGACATTTTGACAATTACTATCCGGATTATGGATATGAAGAAGACATGGACAAATTATCAATGCCTGTAGAAGTAACAGACAAAGATAAAGAATATGATATAAGAGCCGAATTGCCTGGCGTAAAAAAAGAAGACCTTGATATTGATGTTGAAAAGAATTACATCACAATCAGAGCTAAAAAAGAAGAAGAAAAGAAAGAAAACGATAAATTCTTCAAAAAATCAGAATTCAGATATGGTGAATTTGCTAGATCAGTTTATCTTCCTCAAGAAATTGATATTGAAAAAACGGAAGCTAAACTTGAACACGGCGTTTTGAAAATTCAAGCACCAAAATTGTATGAAACCAAAGATTCTGTTAAAAAACTTACTGTTAAGTAATTAAATATAAGCAGTGGAAAGTAAAACTTTCCACTGCTACCGAATCTTGTGAAACAACTTTATATACAAAAAACATTCCAGAAGAAAATCTGAAACGTTTTTATTATACTAAACTTTTTTCAAAACTTAGAAAGGTTTTGTTTGGTTCAATTTCAAACGTAATTCTCTAAATCTGGAAATATCTTCTTGTGTTTTTCCTGAATCTTTGAATACTGCTTGCGTTGTTGGGTGAACCATAAGAACATAATCCATGTGGATTTCTAAGAAATTGTATCTTCTAGGAGATTGGTTTCCAACACGAGGATAAATTTCTGCATTAGTTACCGCTAAAAATCTTCTTTCTCTATCATTCAAAAGGTCAGTAAGTTCTCTATTTGTATTTGTATATTTTGATACGTGAACCACACCTTTAATATCATGGTCTGCGGTTAAAATTGTTACTTCTATAGGAACTGTATCACTATGTTTTGCCATTTTATTATCCTCTATCTCTTCTTTTTATAAGTATATTATATTTTGCGGGAATTGTCTATATGTTAAATTTTCTCAACTTACTTTTTAAATCTTCCGCCATAAACTTCGTGAACATCTACAACTGAAACAAATGCGTTAGAATCAATTTCCTTGATTATATCGAGCATTTTTGGAAGTTCAAGACGAGAAATTACGCAATAAATCAAATCCTTATCTTGACCCGTATATCCGCCAATACCTTGCAGATAAGTAACACTGATGTCCAATTTTTCAATCAATTCCTGACCGATTGCAGTTGCTTCATCACTGATAATTCTTACAGATTTAGAACTGTTCAAACCTTCCATTACCATATCAATAACTTTTGATGCTATAAAATAGGTCAAAATAGAATACATAGCACTTTCCCAACTAAAAACTTTACCTGCTACAAGATAAATGAAAACATTTATCCCCATAATAAATTCGCCAACTGAGCAGCCAAATCTTCTGGATACAACAAGTGAAAGCATTTCGGTACCGTCTAATGAACCTTCGTGTTTTAGAATTACACCAACACCAAAGCCCAATATCATACCGCCAAAAACAGTTGATAAAAGCAAATCACCGGTAACTTTATAATGATGAAAAATATTCAAAAACAATGCCAAAATAATGTTTGCATATACAGTTTGAACAACAAACTTTGCCCCCATTTTTTTGAAAGCCATAATGATAAATGGCGTGTTTATAATCAAAATTAGCAAGCCTAAATTTAATTTTGTAATATGGCTCACAATCATTGAAATACCGATTACACCACCATCGATAATATTATTTGGAACTAAAAAAGATTCTAATGCAAAAGCCGTAATAATTGCCCCAACAGTTAAAAACAAAAGATTTTTAACCCATTTCATAAATTTCGCAAATTTTGAAACTTCTGCACTTTTTTCCATATTATTTCTCGTTTTTCTTTAATGTAATAAGTTTTTCTAAATTAAATATTGGTTTCTTTTCTTCGTCTTCAACTTTTTTATAACCAAGAATATTTTCTAAATCAGCCTTCAATGTAGGAATATCATCATACTTTTTCAATTCCCCATCCATAGTAACTGAAACATCACCAGTTTCTTCTGAAACAACTAAACAAGTCGCATTACTTGATTCTGTCATACCGATTGCGGCTCTATGACGAGTTCCATATTTCCAACTAAGTTTTGGGTCATCAGTCAATGGCAACAACACGCCGGCAGAAATTATTTTCGAGCCATTAATTACAACTGCTCCATCGTGAAGAGGAGTATTAACGTGGAAAATGGTTAACAACAATTCTGTAGAAACATCGGCATTCAAAATTGTTCCAACATCGTGATAAGTATTACTCAAATCTTTTTGGAATACGATTAACGCTCCAGTATGAGATTTTGATAAATATTTTACAGCTTCAATAATTTCTTTTATTACATCAATTGATTTATTATCAACAGTTTTCTTTTCGTTATAAAAGAGTTTTTTAAAGAAATCAATCTGGCCTAAATAACCCAAAAATCTACGAAGTTCAGGTTGAAAAATTACAATCAAACTTAACGCAACAAAGATTACAATTGATTTTAAAAATCCACCAATAATAGTTAAATCTAAAGCAATCAAAAGTTCACTGATTACCCACATAAATACCAAAACAATTGCACCTTTTACAAATTTTTCAGAATGAGTATTGCGAATAAATTTTTGGTAAAAAATCATCAAAATAGACACAATTATTAAAACTTCAAAAATATTTTTCCAACCCAAAGTATCCTTCAAATACAAAGGCCAAGAGTTAATAAAGTTTTGAAATAAAATAAATAAATTGTCCATTATCTTTTTATCCTATCAGGAATTACATCGTGCGAAATTATATCATCTAAAGATTCTCTCTTTACAATAATATCAGATTGAGAATCATTTACTAGAACCATTGCAGGCTTTTGAACTCGGTTATAATTTGAAGCCATTGAATAGTTATAAGCCCCCGTATTATAAACACAAAGGACATCCCCTTCTTCAGGTTTTGGCAATTCGATTTCTTTAATCAAAATATCTCCGGATTCGCAAAATCTTCCTGCAACTGTAACCTTTTCCAAAGTTTCATCTTCTTTTTTATTTGCAATTTCAGCCAAATATTCAGCTTGATACATTGACGGACGAGGATTGTCTGCCATTCCACCATCAATTGCAATATATTTTCTTCCGTGTGGAACTTGTTTTGAACTGCCAATTGTATATAAAGTTACACCAGAAGTTGAAATAATACTTCTACCTGGTTCTAAAAATACTGTTGGAGGCTCTACATTATATTTTTCTACAACTTCATGTAATTTTTCTACAATCAATTCACCAATTTCATAAGTTGAAGGAGGAAGGTCTTTTTCAGTATATTTAACCCCTAAACCACCACCAATATTGATTTCGTCAAGTTTTAGTCCAAATTTTTTATCCAATCTTGAAATTTCTCTAACCAAAATTTCAATTTCATCCGGATAAATACTTGTTTCAAAAATTTGAGAACCGATATGAGCATGAAGCCCGTGTAGTCTGATATTTTTGTACTCATTAACAATCAATTCAACAGCTTCATCAATTTGAGTTAAGTCAAAACCGAACTTAGAATCTAAATGACCGGTCTGAATATATTCGTGCGTATGGCACTCAATCCCTGGGGTTATTCTCAAAAGAATATCAACCATTACATTTTTACTTTGAACAATTTCATTAAGCAATGCTAATTCAAAGAAATTGTCAACAGAAATTCTTCCAACACCTAAATCTAATGCAAGATTTAATTCATCATAAGACTTGTTGCTGCCATTAAACAACACATGGCTCATATCAACACCAGCATTATGAACGGTATAAATTTCCCCACCAGAAACAGTGTCAAAACCAAAACCTTCTTCGTCTAAAATCTTAGAAAGCGCACTTGTACATAGTGCTTTTGAAGCATACATCATGTGAGTTTTTGGATATTTTGCAAATGCTTTTTTATAATCACGACAAATAGAACGCAAAGTAGCTTCATCAATAACATACAATGGAGTATCGTATTTTTGAACCAAATCAACAGCATCACATCCGCCTATTTCGATATTGCCGGCAGAATTTCTCTTGATGGTTACCGGTTTTAACAATTGGTTAGTGCTTGATGCCATATTCGCTCCTTGTAGTGTAGTTCTCTTTTTTATAATAACATACTTGATTTGATTTTTATACAAAAAATTTTATTTTTAATATGAAAAATACTTGTCAAAATCAACATCATCAAAACTGCATAAAAGCATATAAGTTTCATCATCTTCATCCATTCTTTGGAAGTTGTATTCATTGAATTTCCAATACTTGGGGTTTATGCCTTTTACTCTAACGATGTCTTTTTCTTTTAGGATATTTAATTTCTTTTTCACAATATCAAGCGGAAGATTTACACGTTTTGCAAGTTCAACCGCAGTGATACCATCCTCGGAATTGCATTTTTCAGGAGTCAAAAACATCAACTCCAAACCGACAGACTTTAAATCTTTATCCTCATCTTGTGGGTTAGAAATATCCATAGCTATATAATAACTTAAATATATCCCAATAATATCCTATATTTAGTGGACAAATTTTTTATAATGGGAAAAGGGAATAAGTTCATAAAATAAAAAGTTAATAAGTCTATAGGTCTATAAGTTGATAAGTCTTTTAAATGCCAAAAGACATTAACCCTACTTGTATAACTCTTCAATATCAAACTTAAACTTATCTAAATCATCAAATGAAAAAACATCAGCAAGTGTAACCCCTAATGCTCGAGAAATTTTAAACATTGAACTTATTGTTACATCTCGTTTTCCTGCTTCAATCATAGCAATATGCGAACGAGAAATATCTGACTCCAAAGACAAATTTTCTTGAGTCAATCCTTTTTCTTTTCGTAATTGCTGAATACGTTGCCCCAACTGTTTCCTAAAAACATTGCACATATGTACATTCTATGCTATTATGCTCGTATTATTGTCGCCATTAGCGACAATATATGTTTAAAAATTACTGGAGCTTATATTATGAAAATGCAAAATTTCAATGGTTTTACACTTGCAGAAGTACTTATAACCCTCGGAATAATCGGGGTTGTTGCAGCAATGACCATTCCAACATTGTTAACAAATATCCGCAATAAAGAACTCAAGCCCAATTAAAAAAGACTTATTCTGAGTGGAACCAAATTAGTATGCAGTTTATGGATGATAATGATCAGTCAATATCTGATTATGCTGCCGAAAATGGAACTCCTGCATTAATAAAATTATTACCTAAATATGTAAAAGGCGTATCTAAAATTTCAGATTGGGGTTATGGTGTTAAAGATGAAAATGGCGACAATACAACAACTATGCCATATCGTATTTATGCGATGAAAGGTGGCAGAACAATTCCTCCTTGTGATGCTTATGGTTTTAGAAATGACATATCAGGAAAAACTATTTTGTTCGATGATACCCCGCAAAGTGGATTTAATGGTCCAAGGTTATGTATTGATTTAAACGGAGATAAAAGACCCAATACGATGGGAATAGATATTTTTTCTTTTCAATTTACAACGGATGGTCATGTTATTCCAGAAGGAACTGAACATCCAAATAATAGGTATCGTGATGTGCATTCGGGCGGAACAGTAAGAGCATCGCCAACATATTGTAGAGGTGATAACGGACAATATAACACTCTTGCTTGTGCATATTATGCAATTCATGACATCAGCCCCAAAGGCAACGGCACGTTTTGGAAGGATTTTATTGGCAAAAAACAGTATAAATAATTTTAAAGATTAATGTCGGCGTGGCAACACCGACATCCATAACTCAATTTAGTGGAATAATTAAACTGGAGGGGCATCCTGAACTGCGGATTTTGGCAAGAGCGAAGCTCGTCTAGGGGAGGGTTGCGTTGAGCCAGCCGACCCGCCAATAATCCAAGAC
>CALAWF010000111.1 GCA_937894665.1 uncultured bacterium
AGATTCAGTTACCCAAGTAGGGTCGCCTGAGAATAATTCATTGTATTCAGGTGTTCTTGCAAATTTTACAAGTCTTAGCTTCATAATGAAGTGGTCAATCAATTCTTGAGCTTCTGCTTCTGTTAAAACGCCTTCTTTCAAATCTCTTTCGATATAAATATCTAAGAAAGTAGAAGTTCTACCGATACTCATAGCTGCACCGTTTTGTTCTTTAATGGCAGCTAAGTACCCAAAATATAACCACTGAACAGCTTCTTTAGCATTTCTTGCAGGTTGAGAAATATCAAAACCGTAAATTTTTCCCAATTCAATCATTTCATTAAGAGCTTTGATTTGTTCAGAAATTTCTTCTCTCAATTGGATTCTGTCAGGTGTCATTTCTCCTTCTAGAGATTTGAATTGTTCTTTTTTATCTTCAATAAGTCTATTGATACCATACAAAGCTATACGTCTGTAATCTCCGATAATTCTGCCTCTTCCGTAAGCATCAGGAAGCCCTGTAATGATTGCAGAGTGTCTTGCAGCTTTCATTTCTGGAGTGTAAGCATCAAAAACTCCTTGGTTGTGTGTTTTTCTATATTTTGTAAAGATTTCAGAAACTTCCGGATCAACTTCATAACCATAAGATTTGCAAGCTGATTCAGCCATTCTAATTCCGCCAAACGGTTGCATAGAACGTTTTAGGGGTGCATCTGTTTGAAGCCCGACAATTGTTTCTAAATCTTTATCAATATATCCTGCACCGTGTGAAGTGATTGTAGATACAACTTTTGTATCCATATCAAGAACGCCGCCGTTATCACGTTCTTTTTTCAACAAATCGCAGCATTCTTTCCATAATTTTGTTGTTGCTTCTGTAGGGTTAGCTAAGAAGCTGGAATCACCTTCATAAGGTGTATAGTTCTTTTGAATGAAATCTCTTACATTAATTTCTTGTTGCCATTTCCCAGAGATAAATTCCGTCGTTGGATAAGTTTTCTTCTCCAATGTTGATTGCATTTTGTTTTCCCTCCTAATTGTTATAAATAGTTCTAATAGATTGATTTTTTATTTAACACATAAACCTATCATGGGTAATATACTACATGTTTAGTTAAAATAAAAGTTTTTGATTAAAAACTTATACATTCGTTACGTAAATTATTTTTGAATATATTGTTTAACGTGATATAATCGACTTATGAAAAACTGGCGGATAGTTATTGGTTATGTATGTTTAATTTTGATTGCAATAAGTATGCTATATCCGTTTTTTGCAATGCTTAACTTATCTCTTGTTCCTAATGGGGAAATTTTTAATCAAGGTGGAAAACTCATCTATTCTCCTATAACTTTAGATAATTACGTAAGTATTTTTAATAAAATACCATTATGGAAATATTTTATTAATAGCCTTTTTGTCGCTGTTGTTACAACAGTTGGGCAAGTTGTAATTTCTGCACTTGCAGGTTATGCATTTGCAAGAATGACTTTTAAGTGGCGAGATGGATTATTTTTACTTGTTCTGATTACAATGCTTGTACCTCCTCAAGTTAATATTATCCCTTTATTTTTCCTTATGCGTCAATTTCATTGGATAAATACATATCAAGCGTTAATTCTCCCAGGATTGTTTGGCGGGTTTGGGATATTTATGATGCGTCAATACTTCTTAGGTTTACCAAAAGACTTGGAAGAATCTGCAAAAATCGACGGCTGTAATATTTTTTCAACGTTTTTCAAAATTGCATTACCTCTTGCGATACCTGCAATTGCAACTCTATCAATTTTTACATTTGTAACAACTTGGAACAGTTTTATGTGGCCTTTGATTGTTACAAATACGGAATCTATGAGAACTTTGCCTGTCGGATTAGCAATTTTTAAGGGAAGTTTTAGAGAAGTTACATTGTGGGGTGATTTGCTGGCATGTTCTGTAATTTGCACAATCCCTGTTATTATGGTATTCTTGCTAGGTAAGAAATATTTTATAAACGATATTTTGCAGGGCGGAGTTAAGGAATAAAGGAGTTTATATGACAATTCTTCTTATTACAGTTGTGGTAATGGCTTTAATTATTTTTGCATTATATGCAAATCCGAGTTCTAATTCATCTAATCTTAATCAATTAGATTTTGAAGGTATTAAAATAGATAAAGCAAGACAATGTGTAATTATAGGTGCCTCTTTTTATAAATTTTCTGAAATTGAAAAAGTATATGTATGGGAAAGAGGAAGACAATCAACTATTTTTTCTTCTGCTGAGCGTCCTTCGTTTTTTGACCTCTTTGGGGGTAGAAGATATTATTATTTAGCTGAAATTAATTTTTATTTAAGAAATGGCGATAGTATAAAAAAAGAAGTCCATTCAAAAGAAACTGTCTATAATTTGTTACGGATGTTAGAACCTCATGTTCAGTTGGATGATGCTCCAGATACTTTTAAGCCAACATTCATGGATAGTCCTCTTGGAGAAATTATTAGAGGTTGGTTTTGGGGTTGGTATTAATAATTAGTTTCTTGGAGTAAAAGCTAAAAATAAGGCTAATAAGAATATAACAAATGCTCCGATTTTATTTATGATTACTATTACTTTATTATTTTTAAGTAATAAATTGTTTAAGGCGGATGAAATAAATGCAACTGTTGTAAGAATTACAATCGAAATAAATGCAAATATCAAGCCTAAAAACATCATATATGCCCAAACTTTATTTGTTCCTGTGGGTACAAATTGGGGCAGAAATGCAAGATAGAAAAGAATAACTTTGGGGTTAAGAATATTCATCAATACCCCTTTTAAATATCCGGATTTGGCTTCGGTATTCTTAGGAAGAGAAAACTTTTCAGCAGAAATATATGACTTTATTGATAAATATAATAAATACAAAACCCCGAGAATTTTAAGAATATTAAATGCAATTGCCGATTGTTGGAATATTATTGAAACTCCAAATGCTGCTAGTGTTGTATGAAACAAACATCCTGAACTTAATCCAAGTGCGGTAAAAACAGCTTCTTTTCTTCCTTTTGTTAATCCTTGTGTGATTAAAAATATTAAATCCGGTCCAGGAATTATGGTTAAAATAATAACTGATACAATATAAAGTCCAAGTGTTGCCATGTTTATTTCTCCAGTAAATCTTATAAATAATAAGATACTATAATAAATAAAGAGAATTTTCTAATGACTAATTATAACCACTCATCTTTGATAAGTTTTGCCACCTTAGAATACCAACGAGGTTGCTCCGGTTTTAGTGGAAAAGTTAAAAAATCTGTGTATTTTGGATAA
>CALAWF010000112.1 GCA_937894665.1 uncultured bacterium
AAACTATGATTGAATTTCACTACCTTTTCTCCTCTATTTTATACCATAAGATTGTTGAACTTTTCGTAAATTACCGTTATGTGTTTCTAGTTCGATAATATTATTAACTGCTCTGATTAACTCTTTTGACTCTTTTCCCTTTCGGAACGCTACTGCATAAGGTTCTTTAGAATAACGTTTTGGCAATAATTCCACACTACTATCCTTTAGTGCCAAGCCCAACAAAATCGTATCGTCAGAAACAATTGCATCTGCTTTACCGATTTTCAATGCTCTATATGCTTCCGGATATGTTTTATAACCTCTTATCCCAACATTTGGAACAGCTGAACGCAAACTTCTTTCACTTGTAGAACCAAATACAATAATTGCTTTTTTACCGTTTAAATCACGCAAAGATTTTATTGGCGAACCTTTTCTAACAAGCATTGCCTGCCCTGCGGTATAGTATGGAACAGAAAAATCTAAAATTTCTTGACGTTTCGGAGTTACAGACATTGTTGCAACAATCATATCCACATCGCCGGAATATAGTTTCATCATTCTATCTGATGCCGTTACAGGAATAAATTTAACCTTTTCATCACTGCCTAAAAGACCTCTTGCAATAATTCTTGATAACGCTGCATCATAACCGGAAAAACTGCCCTTTTTGTCATAATATCCAAACGGATAAGTATCAGTTTTAACTCCAACGAGCAAAATATCACGTTTCATAATATTATCAAGAGCAGTTGTTGTCGTAACCTCTTCCACCTTTTTGCCACATCCGCAACAAACAAGCATTATGAGCATAAACATTGCAATTATCTTTTTCATCAGAACGTATCCCCTTTTTAAAATATAATACCAAACAAAATAAACAAGTCAAAAAGATTAAGTATTTTTATTTTTTACGTTAAAATAATTTTATGAAAAAGATAACACTTATTGGAATGATGGGTTCCGGAAAAACCACCCTAGGAAAAATCTTATCTGAAAAAACAAACATTTCGGCTATCGATATTGATGAACTGATAGAACAGAATGAAAATTCGACGATTACTGATATATTTAAAACCCAAGGGGAAGAATATTTTCGAAAAATTGAAGCTGAAACAATCAAAGAATTGATAAATTCAAATGCTCAACAAATTTTATCTCTCGGCGGAGGAGCTTTTGAAAACGTAAAAACCAGAGAACTTTTATTAAGCAATTCGGTTGTGATTTATTTAGAAACAACACCCGTTGAGATTTTAAATAGAATACAAAAAACGAACAACCGCCCACTTTTAAAAAACAACATGACAATCGAAAAAATAAACGAAATAATTACCAAAAGAAAAGATAATTACAATCTTGCACATCACAAAATATTGACAGACGGCAAAACTCCGTCTAAAATTGCAGAGGAAATTTTAGGAGCTTTAGGATGGAAAAATTAGACGTAAATATTTTAGAAAAAGATACTTATTATCCTATCTACATCTCAAATGAAAATCTTGAAAATTTGAAAGATAAAATTCTTCAAGAAATTGGAGAGACAAATTATATCGTCATTTTCAGCCAAAAAGTACACAAATTATATTCTAAAATTTTGAATTTCCCAAAAGCCAAAACCCTTATCCTGAAAGATGGAGAAACTGAAAAGAATTTTAAAAATTACACAAAAATTTTAGATTTTGCACTCTCTCAAAAACTAACCAGAAAAGATGTAATTATTGCAATCGGCGGGGGAGTAATCGGAGATTTGGCAGGTTTTTCTGCCTCTACATATATGCGAGGAATAAAATTTATCCAAGTTCCGACAACACTGCTTGCATCAACTGATAGCTCTGTTGGAGGGAAAACAGCAATTAACACAAAATACGGTAAAAATTTAGTAGGAACTTTTTACCAACCCAATGCCGTTTTTATCAATGTAAATTTCTTGAAAACACTTGATGAAAGACAATTCAAAAGCGGATTGGGCGAAGTCGTAAAATACGGATTGATAGAAAAAACTTGCCCGATAGAAGATTCTCCAAATTTGATAAATTTTCTCAATGAGCATAGCGAAAAAATTCTCTCAAGAGATATTTTAACCCTCCAAGAACTCATAAAAATCTGCATTTCACTAAAAATTGCAGTAGTAAAAGCGGATGAAAAAGAAGGCGGTTTGAGAAAAATCTTGAACCTCGGACACACCTTCGGACACGCAATTGAAAATATTACAAAATACAAAAAATTCACCCACGGCGAATGTGTTGCAGAAGGGGTAAATTTAGCACTAAATTTTGCATTCAAGCAAGGTTTAATAGACAAGGGTTACAAATTTTTATGCGAAGATTTGATTAAAAAATTCGGATTTAAACCTATTCCAAAATTTGACAAACACAAGATGGTCAAAGCAATGTTAACCGACAAAAAAGCAGAAGATAACTACATTGTATTCATACTTCCAACAGACTATGCAGAAGTAAAAGGATACAAATTTACCCCTGATGAACTTTTGAAATTATTATAGATTAAAAACGTCTTGCTATCTTGAAAAATATATGTTAGTATAATTTTAGATTATAGTAACCAAAAGATACTAACGAGGGATATATGGAGAAAAAGAGCTTACCAAAGTGTCCAATTGAAGCCACACTACAAATGACGGGCTGCAAATGGAAAATTTTAATTATTCGAGATTTACTCACTGGGACAAAACGCTTTTGTGAACTTAAAAAATCAGTATCAGGAATCACTCAAAAAGTTTTGACAAGCAAACTTCGAGAACTTGAAGAAGATGGACTAATCGAACGTAAAGTTTACCCGCAAATTCCGCCAAAAGTAGAATACACCCTAACAGACGTTGGCTACAGTTTGCGTCCGGTTATTGATTGCCTAAAAGAATGGGGCAGAGATTACAAAAAATACACCAAACTTTTAGAAAAAATGAAAGGGTAGTGGCTACCATACAGTGTTCTCAAGAGTGGAGAACCCCATAAGCCAACCCGTCATTCTGAGAATTTTAGTCTGAAAAATTCCAGCTTTTAATTTATTTTTACGAAATTTGCACTGTCATTTCGAACAATAAATTCCCTCCCCAAGGGTGAAGGGAGTAAGTTACCTTGTTCACTTTTTCTTTTTTATTTCGACGAAAAAAGAAAAAGTAGAACCGAAAAAGAAAAACACGAATGACCAAATGGCTCGAGTTATCAGGGGCTATGCCCCCGAACCCCTATAAATCTTAAACGCATTCGTCATACTGAGCGTAGCGAAGTATCTCTGACTAGGCAAATTTGTCAAACTTTCTAACTAGTTTGTTTAGATAGAGATTCTTCGGGTAAATTTGTAAGATTTTATTTCTTTCGAATGACGGATTTTTAATGTCGGCTTAGTAAAGCTGACCTACAAATAAAATTGTAACAAACTAGTCAATTCAGGATGACGTAAAAAATAAAGACCTCAGGGCCTTAATGCCTCTTATAACAAACCTATAGACTTATCAACTTATTGACTTATAGACTTTTAAAGAAGTTGTTCCTTTTCCCTTATTCTAAAAAAATTTCCACTTGACAAAGTGTTAGGCATGCCTTACAATAGATTTTGTAAGAAAGGTTAATCATGCAAAAAGAAGTTAAAAATCTATCTTCCGGTCTTGAAGACTATTTAGAAGCAATATATATATCACATATCAATAATGAACCATTGAAAGGTGCAGAATTAGCGAGAAAATTAAACATCTCAAGGGCATCTGTATCAGAGGCATTGTCTAAACTTGTCGCAAAAGGCTTAATCAAATACAACAGTTATGAAGCCATTGCGATTACACAATCAGGAATTGACGAAGCAATGAAAGTTTATACAAAACACCACACCCTTGAACATTTTTTTGAAAAAGTTTTGGGAATTAAAAAAGCTGAAGCAAGCGAAAATGCGTGCAAAATTGAACATATTGTTTCTCAAAATATCTTAGACGAAATGCAAGATTTTACCCAATTTTGTCAAAAACACACCGAAATATTAGAGCTTTACAAAAAGGAAAAATTAAACAAATGATAAAAATTTCAACGATTGGGAAATATTTAGACCAACCGCTATTAACAGCAAAAATTAATAAACAAGTTCCTGCAATACTCACCCTTGCAAGTTCAGGTTTTTTAGCAAAGGAAATTTACGAAACGCCAAAAGAAAACAGAAAGAAAAAGGGATTACAATTAGGAATAATTCTTGCAGCAACAACACTTTCCGCTGTTAACGCATCAAGAATTGCGTCGTTTTTAACCAAAAGACCAATGTCAAAAACCGTTAAACAAATTTCAAAAGACAATGAAAAAATAATATCAGAAATTATCTCAGAAAACACTCTAAACAAAGATGTTACAAATATTCTAAACAAGGCCAAAAATAAAATTCTTTCAATAAAAAATGTTGATATTTTGAACAGAAATCTTTCAAGAAAAGACTTAAATAAACTTATTCCTGATCCTGAAAATATAACCTCAAAAGATATTTTCAGAGAAATCGGCTGGCTATCAATTTTCGGAGCCGTTCCTGTAGCAGGTGGAATTGCAGGAGGAATTATTGCTGATAAAACAACTGAAAAACATTGGGGAAATAAAGTTTCAAATAAAATTAAAGAGGGATTATACCAATATCTTGCGAATATTTTCATGTGCAACATCGGTGCAGGGGCAGCACTCGGAATACTTGAAAAAATGAATATACGTTCAAAATCCGCAAGATGTATCGGAATGGTATCTGGTATAATCCTGACAGGTGTAATCGGAGGAAGTGCAATTGCAAATTATATTAGCAACAAATTTGTAAATCCTCTACTTTCAAAAAATCCGCAAAAAGAAACACGAACTCCGGAACTTTTAGATCTCGGACTTCACACAGACGATATTGCAACAGTTTCTTTATTGTCCGGATTGAAATGGATAGAACCTTCTCTTCCTTTACTGTACGCAGTTTCAGGTTATCGTGCAGGAATTGGGTATCGAAATAATAAAAATTCCCCTGATAAAGAAAAACAAAGTCATTTTTTATACTCAAAGTGTTAGGCTTGTTTAACACAAAACCACACCTTATTTTTTACAACCCACAACTGTACACAAAAGAGGCAACAAGTTTTACAACTCGCCTCTTTTTCTTTTTTATTTCGATGAAAAAATGTTGGTAGTAGTAACTACGCCGACAATAAAATTAGCTGGATTGCTTCGCCTTCGCTCGCAATGACCGAATTTGAAAAGAATTTTACGTATTCGTCATTCTGAGGGGTAAACTGTAGAATATGCAATATTATTGTGCATTTTCCCCGAAGAATCTCTGACCTATGCGTTTAGTTAGAGATTTTACGGATATATAAGTATCACCTTTCACAAAAAATCACCCCTTGACTGAGAGCAGCTATCAGGTGTTAGAATATATTTGTACAGTTGACGGAGATTAGATTATGAGAAAATTCTTATATCTACTGATTTTTAGTATATTTTTAACAGGAGGCAATTTAACTATGGCAAGTAATTTAGAACAACCATTTGCACAAGGTGAAATTAACCCTTATGGAAAATTTTTTACAGGAACAACTTATTTATCTAGAATGGTTTCAAAAGATGATATTTGGAATTCATCTATTGCAAATGTAACCTTTGAACCTAACGCAAGAACTAATTGGCACGCTCATTCAGGCGGACAAATTTTATTAGTTACAGCCGGCAAGGGTTTGTATAAAGAAGAAGGAAAACCTATCAGAATTTTACAAAAAGGCGATGTTGTGCAAATTCCACCGGATGTAAAACATTGGCACGGTTCTTATCCAAATGAATGGTTTGCCCACATTTCTGTTGAATCAAATATTCCAAATAACGAAACTACTTGGCTTGAACCGGTTAGTGATGAACAATACAAAAGTGAGGTAAAATAATGTCTAAAAAAGTTTTAATCATTTCATCTTCTCCAAGAAAAGGCGGAAATTCAGACACCTTATGCGACAAATTTATGGAAGGTGCGAAATCTGCAGGAAATAAAGTTGAAAAAATTTCGTTAAGAGAAAAGAAAATAAATTACTGCACAGGCTGCGGATTCTGTAACACTAATAATTACACCGCATGTTCTCAAAAAGATGATGCCGCTGAAATTTTGGATAAAATGGTCGAAGCAGACGTAATCGTTTTTGCAACTCCGGTATATTTCTACACAATGTGCGGACAATTAAAAACATTGATTGACAGATGTTGTGCAAGATATACACACTTGGAAAACAAAGAGTTCTATTATATCATGACTGCTGCAGATTTGAGTTCACACGCTATGGATAGAGTTCTTGCGGAATTTGACGGGCTTATGGCTTGTCTTCCTGGGGCTAATCCAATGGGTGCAGTTGTTGCAACCGGTGTTTGGCAAAAAGGAGAGGTTGATAAAACCATTTATCCACAACAGGCGTTTGATTTAGGCAAATCAGTATAGACAAATTAAAAATGAGTTCAAAAAATTTGAACTCATTTTTTTACAAGTAGCAAAAAAAATTTTTTCTAGTTTTATAACCTAAAAAAAAGAAAATAATATAAGGACTGTATTTAAAATGATTTCAAAAATTACTAATCTCTCTTTTATTCCACAGTATAGAATTTTAAACAATAATAAACCCTCTACCCCAAAAACAAATCAAAAATTTGCAACTTCTCCAATGCAAGCAGATACTGTAAGTTTCACAGGTAAATCCTTACCATCTATGTATTCGACAGTATTTGAATACCTATCCGCAGAAATTTTTGGGAGAAGTAAAAAATTTGGAGTTGACGGAAGTTTAATATCTGCAAGCAAAATCGGAGAAGCGATAGATAAAGTTTTTGAAGATGGAAAAGCCTTCCCGGAATACAAAAACAGTTCTTCCGCAAAAATTAAATGGAAAAGCTATATTCCACAAGACGTTCGGGTATATTCAATAGATAAAATTAATGAAGCTCGTGCCGACAGATTTGGGAAATGGAAAAGATGTTTGGAAAATCCATTAGCAAATGTGAAAAATAAAGACCTTGCAGCAAAATTAGAAAAAGACAAATCTTTACGTCTAGTTGTTTGGGATGCAATTACAAGCGAAATCAAAGAAAATAACAGACATATCCCCGTACCGTTCAATGAAAATGCCCTGATTGAAACAGTGAAAGATTTTGAAAAAATCGAACCGATTTCAAGAGCCGTGCGTTGTGCAAAACCATCATTTTTAGAGGTTTACACCCACAGACTTCGTGATAACCTTTTGATGAAAATGGGGAAATCCGAAGAAAGAGCCGTTTGGGTAAAAATTCCTTCTAAAAAACATGATACTGAACATTTTGAACAAAATATCGAAAACTTAGAAACCTTGAGCTGCCGAAATTGGTGTACTCGTTCAAGTGTAGATAAAGCAAGAGAAGCACTTGAAGAAGGCGATTTCTATATTTATTTAAAACGTAATAGTATGTCAATGTGGGAACCTTTGGTTGGAATGACTACTTACAAAGGTAAAATAGACCAAATCCAAGGAGTTGAAAATAACAACATCGTTCCTCTAAATTTGGTCGGTGAAATCAAATCTTTTATAAAATCAAACAATTTAAAATGCCAATCAGGAATTTCTGATGAATATCCGCAAGCTACTCAATCAATTATGATTAGTGAAAAATTAAATGAAATCTTACCTGATATAAAAAAATCTTTCTCAAAATCAATCAAGGATAATGATTCAATTTCGATGTTCAAATATCTGGGAGTAAATGTTGAGCAAGATTCAGATAAATTATTGACAATCGGCACATATAAACCATCTTATAATATGGATAAAAACAGCGGAATTTCTATCCCTTATTCAATGTTCGGATTTAATGAAGATGATTTGTTGAAAGATGTAAAAGTTATCGACGGAAATCTTATTTTATCAAATGGTAAAAGTAAATTATTTGACTCATTAATCACAAAACTTCCTGACCATCTTGAAAAAATCACAGGAAAAGTAGAATGTTCTCAAGCTCAATATGACAAATTCGGAGCCGATTTAGAACGTATTACGACAGGAAAAATCATTGTACATAAATAGCATTTTTTATGTTAAATTTATGTTATGGCTGAGAAATTTGTAATTAAACCGAACGAAAAACAACAGGAAGCAATTGATATTCTAAAAGGTCAAGTAATGCTTTTGGCTGGTCCTGGGACAGGAAAAACTTTTACTGTAATTAATCGTATCGAAAAGATGTTAGCAGATGGCGTTGAACCATCATCTATTTTGTGTTTGACATTTTCAGATGCCGCAGCATCAGAAATGCGTCAACGTTTAATAAAAAAAATGGGAGTAAAAGCATCCAGCGTTGATATTTACACCTATCACTCTTTTTGTAACGACATAATCAAAGAATACCCGACTCAATTTGAAATGAGCGGAGATGTTAGGTTGATTACAGATACCGAAAAAATTGCCTTGATTAAGGAAAGTATTGACGAAGCAAAGTTAGAATATTTTGTTCCTGCCCGTGCTGACAAATATTTTTTCACCAAAAATTTTATTTCATATGTTGAAAAATTAAAAACAAAACGAGTTTCAAAAGAAGAGTATTTAGATTGCATAAATACAAATCCCTCTTTAATGCCTCGCTACAAAGAAGTTGAAAGCGAAATTTACGAAAGAGAACAAGCCGGAAAAACTCAAAACAAAGGACGTTACACCGAACTCGAAAAAATAAAAACTAATATCGAAAAAGCAAAAGAATTATGGACTTTATACGAATTATACTGTCAAAAAATGTTGAACAATAATTTGATTGACTTTTCGGATATGATTAATTTTGTTTTGAATGCTTTTGAAGAAGATGAAACTTTTTTAAAAGAAGTATCTAACAAATATAAATATTTTCTTGTGGATGAATACCAAGATACTAACGATTTACAAAATAAAATTATTTTCAATTTGGTTGATGCAAATGACGAAAAAAATATTTTTGTTGTAGGGGATGATGACCAAATTATTTATGGATTTCAGGGTGCAAAAAGCGACAATATTGAAAACTTTTTGACAAAATATCCGCAAACAAAAGTAATTTGTTTGAATGAAAATAATCGTTCTACTCAAACAATTTTGGATTTCAGCAACCTTGTTGTAGCACAGGATTTGAACAGATTAGAAAATAATGATTATTTCAAAAATACCTATAATATTTCTAAAAAATTAACCGCAAAAAATCCTAAAATTATTGCAAAAGATAAGAAAATAAATCGCCTTCAATTTGCCGAAACAATTCAAGAGTTTAACTATATTACAGATGACATTAAAAAACTCATTGATTCTGAATCTTGTCCGACAAATGACAAAAATGAAAAAGATTTATCTCAAATTGCAATAATTGCGAAAAAAAGAGCCGAACTTCAAACTTTTTCAGAACTTTTAAAAGCTAAAAATATTCCGTATCAAATAGACGAAGGTAAAAGTATTTTTGCGATTCGTTCAACTATTTTGATTTATTTTTACTTGAAAGCGATGAATAATCATGTTTTGTCTTCTGACAAATTGTTTGGCTTGATGCTATCTGAACCGTTTAAACTTGACATCCAAGATTATAACAAAATTTTAGCGGAACAACGGTTGCTCAAAAATGACGGATTGAACGATTTCATCTCACTTATGAGGACTTTAAAAGATTGGAAAAATCCCGAAATTATCTCAAAATTTTTAGAAACTTTTGATGATTTGCAAACCTATGCAACAACTAATACTTTGCGAAATACAATTATTGAAATTGTAAATCGTACGGGAATTTTAGAATATTTTTACAAATGTCCGAAAAATAGAGTTGAAAATATTTCAGGAATTAGAAAAATCATTTCCGAAGCCGGAAATTTTCAAAAAATTGATGGCACAAGAGGATTAGCAGATTTTGTAAGTTATCTTGATGATTGTTTGAAAAATGAAATTGATATTTGTTTAGACAAAGATTCTTCAGTTCAAAATGCAGTGCAATTGATGACATATCACGGCTCAAAAGGGCGAGAGTTTGAATATGTTTATCTTCCTAATTTGATTTCTTCAAGCTGGGAAAATTTTAGAATGCCCGGAGAATACAAACTTATAACAGATGAAGTTTTTGATAAAGATACAGCTCAAATCAAAAAAGATTCCGAACTCTTAAAATTACTCTTTGTCGGAATCACAAGAGCCAAGCACTCATTGACACTTTCTTTTGCCGATAATAACGAGAATAAAGCACAACTTACAAAATATTTATCAGAATTTTCAAACTACGATTTCAATTCTGAGCAATTTGAATGTGATGCGGAAGATTTAACAAAAGAATTTGTTCGTAGCATTTCAACAGAAGTTTTTGATAATAGAAAAGCCTTTCAAAACGAAATTCAAGAAAGAGTTAAATCTATTGTCCTTTCACCATCTAGAGTAAATGATTATTTAACTTGCCCAAGAAAATTTTTCTACTTAAAAGTTCTTGGAATTGACGTAGAAGAAGCAGATTGGGACAATGCAAATTTTGGTTCTGTAATCCACTCAATATTAGAACGAGCAGTAAAATTTGCCAAAGAAAAAGGCGAATACCCTGACATAAAAACCGTTTTAGAAAAATTTCATACTGGAATGGATAGCTCTCGTTTTAGTGAACTATCAAAAAAAGAAAAATTTATCAAACTTGGCGAAAAACTTTTGATGAATTACTACCCATATTTTTCTCAAATTCCTGCGACTAGAGTTGAAAACGTAGAGTTCAGTTTTTATGGTGTAAGTGTCGGAGATGATTTGGTTACAGGTAAAATTGACCGAATTGAAAAAAATTCTGACGGAACTTATTCTCTATACGATTACAAAACAGGAAAACCAACAAGTGAAAAACAAATAACACCGGACGGAGATAAGAAAAATTATTATAACCAACTGTGTTTTTATAAATATGCGTACGAAAAATTAACAGGGAATAAAGTTTCACAAGTTGGAATTATTTATGTTGAGGACCATGCAAAAAGTGTCTATAAAACCTTGACAAATTCCGATATGGAATATATTGAAGACCTAATAAAAGACACATATGTCAATATAAAAGCCTTGAAATTTAATCCGATAAAAGAAGACAAACAAGGCGTTTGCAAAACTTGTGTTTATAAACATCTTTGCAAATTGGATTTAATTTAATTTTTTGCCCCGCAAAATTTATTATGTTCATGTTTTTATACCCCTACACATAC
>CALAWF010000113.1 GCA_937894665.1 uncultured bacterium
ATTCTGATTTGTATGTAGTAAAAGGCGGTAAGAAATATGCAGAATCTGAAGTCTAGAATTGAAGCCGTTCTTTTTGTTACGGCAAAGGCGTTATCATTAGAAGAAATTGCAACGTATTTGGATGTTGAACCGGAAGAGATTGAAGAATCTATTTTGGAGCTTATTATGGATTATGCTTCCAGAGATGGTGCTTTAGAAATAGACGATGAAAATGGTTATATTTTGCAAGTAAAAGAGGACTACTCTGATATTGTTGAAAAGATTTGCCCTATAGATTTATCTCCGGCGGTTTTAAGAACATTGCTTGTTATTGCGTTAAAAGAGCCAATTCGCCAAACAGAACTTGTAAAATTGCGTTCCGGAGCTTATGAGCATGTTGCTGAACTTGTTGAAAAGGGTTTGGTTTCAAAGCATAAGGATAAAAATGGCAGAAGTATCAATGTAAAAACTACTGCAAAATTTGCAGAGTATTTCAAGTTGAAAGGTGATACAAGAGCTTTAGTTCAACAATTGGAAAAAGATTTGGCGGAAAAGAATAATGCGTAAAGTCTTGCTGTCTGTATTACTTATAGTATTGGTGATTTTTATGTTGTATAAATCACCTCTTTCAGGTTCTTATTATTATGGAAAAGCCAAAAAATTATATGATAGTGGAAAATATGAACAATCTATCCCGATTTTTGAAAAATCTTTATTTGCAACTCCTAATAATTTGTTGAGCAGATTCTATTATGTTTTGGCTTTGTCTAAGTCTGAGCCGACTTATTCTGTACAAAAAAAATTATACGAAATTGGTAATTCTAAAAAAGATGATGAAGCTAAAAAATATGCTCGTTATCAAGCTGTTTCTCTCAGACACAAATTGCTTTCAGGAGTGGAAGATAATTATATAATGAATGCCGCACAAGGTAATGACATTCTTCGTTGGGATATAAAATCTTTTCCTCTGAAAGTTTATATTGAAAATTCAAATGCTGTTCCTCGTTATTACATTTCTAATATTGAAAAAGCTATGAATCAGTGGACTACGAGGACCAATTTTGTAAAATTTAAAACAGTGCAGTCAGAACAAGGGGCTGATATTGTTATCAAGTTTTCGGATATTCCGGCAGATGCTTGTTCCGGTGGGGTTTGTAAATATACCGTTGCTTATACCGATCCAGTAATTTCTTCTGATAAATTATTGAAGAGAATGAATTTAACATTCTATAAGACAAACCCTCGAAATGAAAATTTTTCAGAACGAGAGGTTTACAATACTGCTTTGCATGAACTTGGGCATACATTAGGGCCTTATGGGACATAGTGATAATCCTGCAGATTTGATGTTTGCATCGAATGAAAATAATCAGAATATGTATGCTATGTATCGTTCTGATTTTCAGTACTTGTCAATGAGAGATTTAAAAACTCTTGCTTTGTTGTACCGTCTTGAACCAACAATATCTAATGTAAAAAATTTGCGCAGCGAACATTTTTATTACCCTCCTTTAATTTTGGGTAGTGAAGATGCAAGGTTGCAAAAGAAATTGGCTGAATTTGAAAAATATACAAGAGAATATCCTAATTTTGCATCCGGTTATATAAATTTGGCTTCTGTTTATGTAGATATGGGCGATTTTGATTCTGCTTTAGACAAGTTGAATACTGCAAGTTCTTTAGCGAAAACTCAAGATGAAAATTATTTAATCGCATATAATCGTGCCGTAATTTTTTATAACAAACAAAAGCCGCAAGAGGCAATGCAATACGCATTAGTTGCTAAATCCATCAAAGATGATGAATATATCAATCAGTTAATTTCTGATATTCAGAATTTGAAATAATTAAACAACTAAAATGGTATGTGTTCCTAATTTTTCGAACACTTTAACTATTTTAGCTGCCGTATTTTTTAGAAATGACCAAAGCATTTGATAAAGCGATGCCTCCAGGTTGATAAGGGTGATTAACAATTTGTCCGTTAACATACATTACTGTAGAACCTCCGCCGTCCAAGTTGATGGCATTTGTGCAGCCTAATGATTTCATAAAACTTGCAAGTTCTACTAATGTCAAACCGATAGAACTGCCCTCTCTTCCGTCAACTGCAACAAGAATTAGGTCATTGTCTTTGGTGTAACCAATAGCCGTTCTTGGGTTTCGTCCCCCGATAGATTGAAGTTTTTGGGCAGTCATATCGATATATATTTGATTATCCTTAACTAAGTAAGGTCCTCCGCTAATAATATGTTTAACGTTTTCCCACTTAGGATTTGTTCCGATTTGCAGGTCAACGTTTTTAGCTCCGAATAATTTTCCTAACTGTGTTTTAGGACCGACTAAAACATATCCGTTATCAGGAATAGGTAGAGGATTGGCGGATGCTGCCGTAATTTTATTTCCAACTATTTGAAGTTGGACGCCGTACTTCGGTGAAGTTGGAGCATATTTCCCCCAATCCCTTGTATAAGCTAAAACGTATGAAGATAACATTCTTGGTTGGTTAATGTTGTCAATTTTGATAACTTGGTTCTTTCCGTAAATATTTGCATTTAATCTTACTCTGCCGACATCATATCCGTTGTCAAAAATTCCGAGGGCAACTCTGTCATAAATTGGTCCGGTGTAGATTTTTCCGTTAATCATAAGAGTTCCTAGTGGAACACCTGTTTGAGGTTTGAAAAATCCTCCATTGATTGCGACAACAGAATTTGTTCTTTGAGCAATTGTTCTGACTGTTCTTTTGTTAGGCAAGGTTACGGATGCAATTGCCGGTTTAACTTCATAATTTTTTGCTACTTCTTGGTTAACTTCTACAACATTGATTCTTACGGGTTTCCCGTTGTAGTATTTAATCATTTTAATGTGTTTAATTCCGTCTGCGACAGTTGTAACCTTTAATCCTCTGTATTTTTGATTGATTCTTGCGTTAAATTTTTCTTTTTTGATTTCTGGATTAATTTCTTCTTTTACATATTCAGACATTTGAATAAGAGAATTTGTATTTACGGCTTTATTTGCAAGCAAATCGTTTGCAAAAATTGGCGGCTGAAAAATGGTGTGAGTAAGGACTAAAAGAGTGAAGAGCGAAAGAGTTAATACGTATTCGCAAGTCCTGAATGGAATTAAGTATTCAATTTTTTTAATTAGCGTATCCATAATATCACCCAAGATTATTAGTTACGGATACCTTTTTGTTTTTAGAGTGGGGTGGGGAATAACACTCATCAGAGACCTATGAGGGCAAATAGGGTGTTCCTATTAATATTGTAATATATTTTTACAAATACTTCAATCCTTTTGCTGGCAAGGGTTTTACATTTCTAAATAGTGGTAAATGTACACTATTTCTTATTTTTACTTGCAATAAAAATGAGCCGAATTTGTAAAAATCCGACTCGTTTTTTATAAATTTATAGTAATATTTAGTGAGTTATTTTCAAAAATCTTTGAATTAATTGAACTAAATTTTTAGAATTATCTCCATCAGCTTCAGAAATTACTGTAGGTTTATTTGTACCTCTTGAAACATTAAAAGTTGCGTGTTCATCGTTTCTTAAAACACTCAATTCTGCTTCTTTTCCAAATTTAGTTTCTTTGAATATAAAGTTTGTCTTTCCTACTGTTCCCATATATTCGCCAAGTGTTGAGGGTTTTCTTCTTTTTGCGATTTGTAAAAACGCATCAGTAACTAAAGATTCTTTACTTCTGCCAAAAGATACTCTATCAGAAGTGTTTGACGTAAACATAGAATTTTTTCTAGGTTTGCAACAATCGTTTTTTGTAAATTGATTTAAAATTGGAGTATTTGTAATTTTTTGTACTAACATAATCATATCCTCTTCATAAAAAATAATAAATGTATATTTCACACTTATTAAACGTCAAAAATTTTTTCATGTCAATGAATAATTTGTAATATATTGTTTTCCGTGTTCAAATAATTTATAATAATTGAAAAGGAGAATAAATATGGTGAAATTCAATCATAGCTTGAAGAACGGGGGGGGGCAACCTCTTAAAGGAAGTCGTAGCCGATATTTTAGCGGATGGTACCCGCTTGTTCCATTGTGGAGAAATAAAGTTAAGGGGATTCCGAAACAAGTTCGGAATGACAATTAATCATAGCAAATGTCGTCATCCTGAACTTGTTTCAGGATCTCTTACAGAAAGCATAGAAGAATCCACTCTCCTTGAGGAGAGGGATAGGGTAAGGTGTTCAACTGAACAAAAGTTAGAGATTCTTCGTTCAAGTTCTACCACTTTGTTCCATTCCCACGGCTTATCACTCAGAATGACGAATTCATTTGATAATCATAACAAATGCGGTCATCCTGAGCAAAGCGAAGGATCTCTAACTGAACGCACTGGACAATTCCCCTCTCCAAGGGAAGAGGGGGTAGGTGAGAGGGTTCTTCCTTTTGCTAAGGTAGAAATTCTGAAACGCATAATTAAAAAATTTGCGTTCACACTTGTAGAAGTCCTAATAACCCTCGGTATAATCGGCGTAGTGGCTGCAATTACTATTCCTATTCTTGTAACTAGCTATCAAAAACATGTGGTAGAAACAAAATTAGCAAAATTCAATTCAACAATGAATCAGGCGGTGCGTTTATCAATGGTTGATAATGGCGATCCTGATGGTTGGGTTGAACAAAGTCGAGAATATACATATGATGATATGGTTAATTTTATGAATACATATTTTCTCCCATATATGAAATATGTTAAAATGGAACGCTGTAGCAGTAATTATAATAATGGTGTAAGAGTAATTCTATTAGATGGCTCTATGTTTACTTTTTCTATTGATTTAAATGGTGGGGACATTGTTTATTATGTAAATGGAAAAACAGAAGTAAATCCAAGAAATAAATTTCAATATCAGTTTACAAAAAGGGTCCATTGGAGTTACGCAGATAAAATGAATAGTGCAAGTTATATTGAACCTTATATTTTAAATTGGGATGGAACAGTTAACCATTTAAAAACAGGAGCAATTTGGGCTTGTAAAAAAGGTTGTACAAA
>CALAWF010000114.1 GCA_937894665.1 uncultured bacterium
GTTCAAGCTAAAAAATCTTTAGAGGGTCACGAAAAAAGATTAAACGATTATATCGAAGCTAAAAAAGATCCAAACAGAACAATCGTTGTATCTCGTGGTGATAACTACTATAACATATACTATAAAGAAGATGAAAACGGTTTGATGTTTACAGACTTAAAGAACAATCCTGATAACAAGGATGACAAATTCGAAAGTCCAGCAGATTTTTACAGAGGTTCTTTAGGTGGTTACAACTTCGAAGTTATGGAAAGAATGGGCTTCGGTGGATTTAGACAATATAACTTAGATTTAGAAGAACCAACAGTTAACAAAATGATTAAAAAAGAAAACTTTAATGATAACTACATCATGACAGGTGGTACAAGAGCTGGCGGAAGCAGAGTAGAAAACCCAGTTGCAGAAAAAGCTGGCATCTACGGTTTCCACGCATACACTATTGAACCTCACAAGGATGAAAAAGGTGATTTAAAAATGAGATGCACAAATCCTTGGAACACATCTTTTGATGCAGATGTACCATACAAAGATTTCTTAAAATACTACGACTCAGTTTCTATCGTTGATGTAAATTCTTACGGTAAAAAATTGCCATTAGAAAAACAACCATACAAATACGATAAAGACGGTGCTGTAGTTGGCGACAACAAAAATGACGGCGAAGTTATTTGGTACAGAAATGGTAAAAAACCAGTTAAAGTACCTGATAAATTCAAAAAACAAGCTTAATTTAATAGCGATAAGATTAAAAAGAGGTAATTAAAAAATTACCTCTTTTCTTTTATTATTTATTGAATAAAATGTTGCTATGAAAAGACGTTCAACAGGTATAATAAATGCAATCATAGGTTCTTCAAGTTATGGGACAAACCCATTATTTGCACTACCTTTATTTGCTCATGGAATAGGTGTAAATTCTGTTTTGTTCTATAGATACTGTTTAGCAACATTAATTTATGGAGCTTATATCAGATTTGTAAAACATTTATCTTTCAAAATAACTTTTAACCAGGGAATTGCTCTATTTATTTTAGCAATATTATTTTCGTTATCGTCTTTAACCTTATTTACGGCGTTTAATTACATTCCATCAGGTATTGCTTGTACAATTTTATTTGTATATCCAATTATGGTAGCAGTAATTTCAACAGTATTTTTTAAAGAAAAACTAACTTTCATTACCGTTAGTGCAATCGCATTAACTCTAAGCGGAATAATATTTTTAAACAATAATGGTGATGCAAGTATTAATTTAAAAGGTCTTGTATACGTTTTAGTTTCAGCACTTATGTATGCTTTGTATATGGTTGGAATAAAAAATATAAAATCAATTCGACATATTAAAAAACCTGTACTAACCTTTTATGTAATGTTTTTTGGCTTGTCCGTATATATTTATAATCTAAATTTTTGCACAGAATTACAAATGCTAAATACACCAATATTATGGGCATTTGCTTTTGGTCTAGCTATAATTCCAACAATTATTTCACTAGAGGCAACAACTATTGCTATAAAACTTGTAGGTCCAACAATTACGGCAATATTTGGAGCGTTAGAACCTCTAACTGCAATTACATTTGGCTTAATTTTCTTCCACGAAATTTTTACGTTAAAAATTGCAGTCGGAATTATTTTAATCCTAACTGGTGTAACTCTTATTGTTTTAAAAGGTGGTAAAAAATCCTAAACTAGTCTTTATTAGTTACTCTTGTATAGCCAAACACTTCCATTTCGCTTAAGAATTGACCATAAGACTTTGTAAATGGCTCATTTGGTTTATAAGGATCTACAATAACAACCTCTTTAATTTTACCTTTGTCATTTTTGATAACACCTTTAACGGAAACGGCATGACTAATGTCTCCGGTAGAATCTGGACTATTGTCCTTTGAAATATATGTAGTAGAAAATCCATTATTATTTTCTGGATCTTCTGACATTGCCATTAAAACCATTTCAACTTGTTGTTCATAGTTTTTGTGGTTCTTAGTAAATTCTCTTCCTTTTACTCCAGTCATAAGATACTGTAAAGAGTCCACACCCGCTAAACTATTACCTTTTATTGTTCCACCATTTAGGTTTTCTTCTTTAAAGTGCTTTTCTGTTGCTAACTCTAGCAATAGTGCATCAGCATCACCTTTTGAATAATAGCTATCTTTTTGAGCTTTTTCAAATTCTTCTTTAGAAATTTTTATATCTTTGTTTACACCTTTAAAATGCACAGTAAAACTACCGTCGTCTTCTTTTTTTATAGCTTTTTCAAAAGCTTCTTTGCCCCATTTTGTTTGAGCCATAGAATTCATTTGTGATAATAGCCAACAGTCACCTGCGGTACGACCTTGAGCCCCACCTTGAATAACACCGTCTGGAGTATTTTTAATTCTTTCTTTTTCTGCTTTTTCTTCTGCCTTTTTAGCTTGTTTTTCTTCTTTTGTTAATTTTACAGGCTTCTTATCTTCTATTAAATTATTCCCAAAAATAATTGTATCTTCAGCTTTTTGTTGAGTTGAAGTTATTTGATTTTTCTGTTGAGAAATACCTAATTTTGAGATTGAAATATCATTAAACATTAAATTTTCCTTATTTGTATTTATTTTTATAAACAACGCTAAATATTAAAATTGTTATTTTAGAGTCAAAATATAACAATAGTTTACAATAATCCGTGTTAAAATTTAAGAGTTAAAGGAAATTATCTTATGAAAAAACTTATTATATTTGTATTCGTATTTATTCTTACTAGTCTTTCGACTAGTGCCAAAACTTTAAAAGGTAAAGTTATTGGAGAAATTTCAACATATTACCCAAAAGAAACGATAAGAATAGAGGTTACAAAATCGGTAACGATAAAAAATACAGAATTTAAAAAGGGTTATGTTGTAACTGGAACAATGACTAACGTAAAAAGCCCTGACAAAGGACAAAACGAGGCTAGTTTTGTATTTACAATAACAGATTATAATGATTTAGAGGGAATTAATTATAAAGTTACAGAAGAATTAAAAACAACATATAGACCAAAATCATTTTTAGATGCAGGATTTTTGAAAGATGCAGACCTTTCTTTTGCACCAAATATGCCTCTTCAAATGGATAATAGTCTTAGCAATTCTTCGCCACAATCTTACAAAAATGTTAATGTAAAACCAATGTCTGTAGTAAATAGCTTACTTCCAGAAGAATATAGAGCTGATACCGCAGATATTGAAACAGATTATAGAGCTGCTTTACCGAGTGACAAAGAAGACATTTTACTTTTAGATGGGGATAGAATTAAATTTGATTTTCCAGAAAAATAGTAGGATTGACGACGAATAAAAGCAGAGTTATAATAAATATAGATTTTAAGGAGCTAGAAATATGTCAGATATAAGTTCAACATCATCAATATCTTCACAAGATATGCTATCAGAGTTGCAAAGTAGCAATAACTCTACTCGTACAAAATCTGAGTTTGAAATTTTAAACGAACTTAAAAGTAACGCCTCATCAAAAACAAAAACAGCTCAACAAATTGCCGAAGAATATGGCATAACTTTGGTTAAGGCTCAATCTATTTTAGAACAACTAAACGATGATTCTTCAGATGATAATATGTCTGTTAACACAGATAATACAACTCAAACTGTTGATGTAAACTCTGCACTTTCTCAACCATATTCATACACAGTAGAAGATGTTTCTAATATGGAAAACTCTACTATGTCATATCAAGTTTAATTATAAATATGCTTTTATAGATTTTTCTATCCAATATTCAAATTCTGTTTTTGGATAAAGTTTTTCGTACTCTTTTATTTTCAAATACATATCAACCCCATCTGACACATCGTGCCATAAATCTGCAAATAGGTAGTCAAAAGTATAGTTTTTCATTTCTTTTTCTAAAAATTCAAAAGCATCCATTTTTATTATTTTTATTTTATTGCTATTTTCAAATTGAGGAAGAAGATATTTTGAGAATAAGTTTATAATTGTTTCGTTGCTATCAACAACATAAACATCTTCTACATCTAGTTTATTTGAAACCATATATTGAAAATATCCTAAGCCTAAGCCAAAAGTTAAAACCTTACCATGAGCTTTTTCAATAGGCATTTTCATAGTTTCTATTTCATTTGGAGTAACAGTCATCCAAATTCTATCATTTTCTAAAATTGCTGGATAACGAAAATCCTCTTCAAAAAATCCGATTTGAGGATACATTCTACCATCTTTATCAACCTCAATATCGTTGTATACAAAACCCTCATAAGGTTTGTAAAAATCATATTTTAATTCAATATTATCTAATTTAATTTTAGGATTTCTAACCTTTTTAAAATAAAGATTTTCTTTGTATTCAGAAACCTCTAACTTTTTAACCATTTTAGGGAAATACTGATTAAAAATATCTTTATCAAGATTTTTATCTAAAATATCAAGCCCAACGCCATTTGCCAAAATAATAGAAAAAGCTTGTTCTACATTCACTTTATCAGAAACTATTTCTTCAATATCAGACCTTGAAATGTAATCAGAGTAATTATTCAAATAATTACTCATCAAGGAAAAAATTCTAAAATTATCGTCTTCAATTTGTTTATTTGTCATTTTTATCATTGTCCAAATTCATAGAAATCTTGAATATATTTCTACCGTGTGCGTATTCGTATTCAACATTATCCATAGAATTTTTAACCATGTGAATACCAAGACCTCCAATTGGTCTATCTTCAAGACTCAACGTAATATCAGGTTCAGGATGTGTTAATGGGTTT
>CALAWF010000115.1 GCA_937894665.1 uncultured bacterium
GGCTTAACGATGGTTTTCCCGAATTCGTCATAAACACCATAGTCGTTATCGTTGCCGAATTTTGCAAATTTGCTGACAATTCGGTCTGCATTTCTGTATTTTATTGGAACTAAAACATTCCCTTTTGAATCAATTAGCCCGAATTTGTATTTTTTGTTTTGAACAATCCAAGAATGAGTTCCTACTCTAATCATTTTTCTGTAGATTGGCTCAACGGTGATTTTGTCTGTTTTATCTTTCAATCCCCAACGTTCGTTTTGGGTGAATAGGACAACATCATTCGTAGTTAGTTCTGAATTGCCTGTGTTTTCGGCAAATGTAGGCGAACTAGATATTAAAAATATTCCCAATAAAACCAACAATTTTTTCATAACTAAACTATAACATAAAATTTATTATGGTATAATTTTTTCAGAAACAGGTGAGTTTTTTATATGATTAAGAAGAGTATTTTATTATCAATAAAACTTTTGGTTGGAACTATTGTTTTTGCAGGTTTGATACTTTCAGGTGCAGTGCTGTTTTATTTGAAAGGTATTCCTTATCTTGCTTCAAATGACAAGGTTGTGAATTATTTGGAAGATGTTGCAAGCAAATCTCTCGGAACCGAAATTGATATAAAACATCCTGTAGTTAAAACAGAATTATCTCCAAATATTTTTGTTGGAGTAGATAATTTTGACGTTTTAAAAGATAAAAAATCAATTGCAAAAGTTGAAAATTTTGGGATAAATTTATCTCTTAAAGAAATCTTAAAAAAGAACATAATTTTGAAAAATGTAACGTCTGATTATATCTTTGCAGATGTAAATAAAATCTTGGATTTGCCGTGTTTCAAAACTCAAAATAAATCACAAAAAAGTGATTGGAATTTTGATATTTTTCAATCTGTTTTGGCTGTAAAAAATGCAAAAATTTTGTATAATTTAGACAAAAATACAAATATAATTATTGATGGAAAAGATTTAAGAATTGATGATAATTTAGAGAAAAAACATGTAAATTATAATATCCTTGCAACAATTAAAAAAGGTAAAAATACTTTAAAAATTAAAACGTCTGATGAAAATAAAGTTTATCTTTTGAATAAAAATAAATTTGTAGTGGAAAATTCTAAAATTTCTGTAAATGATAAAGTTTTGTCATTTAGTGGAAATGTAGATACAAAATCAAATTATGATGTAAATTTGTCCGCTAAAAAATTCTCAATTTCTTACGTGTTGGACTTTTTGAATTCTCAAATTATTGAAAATAATATCAATGAACAGTTGGTTTATTTCAAAAATATTGATGGAAATTTTGATTTTAATGTAAATATTAAGAATAACAATCTTGATGGTGCTATCGATTTGAACAAGTTATCTTTCAAACTTGTTCCTGTTATGGATTTGCCGATTTTGTTGAATAAGGGGCATATAAAAATTGATAATTCCCGCATCCAATTGAAAGATTTTAAAGGTTATTACGCTAATAAACCTAGCAACAAAATGGATTTTGAAGGGACAATCAAAGATTATTTAAAATCTATTGATACAAACTTGGTTGGGAATGCTGTTGTTACAAATGATTTTTCTGAACATTATATGTCAAAAATGATTGCCTATCCGATGAAAATGGCAGGAAAAGCTGACACAAGAGTTATGCTCAAAATGATTAACAATAAAATCGATTTGTTGTGGCTTTACAAGTTTGATAAAGGTAACGGATTTATTGTTGATGGTGATGAATCGTTTATGAATGATTTGGCGACTCGTGTTTTGGTTGCTAAAATGCACTTTGAAAACATGCTGCTGAACATAAAATCAATTGATTATTATGCAGAAGATCCTGATAAAAATCACGGTAATAAAAAAAGAATTCCGCTTGTAAGTTTTAGCTCGAATATTGATTTTACGAATGGTAAAACTTTTGTCAAAGATTTTGGAATGAACTTGCCACAACCTATGCCAAGCGGTTTTGTGAATATGTTGATTAAAGAAAAATTATTCAAAGGTGGAACTTTTACAGGACATGTAAAACTTATTAATACCGGCAAATATCCTACTCTTCAAGGTGATATGAAGATGTCAGAAGTCCGAATTCCGAGCCAAAGATTATATATAAAAGAGGGTGAATTCAAAACTGACGATGACCATATGCACATATCGTCAAATGGTAGGTACAGACGTTCAAATTATTATGCTTCCGGAACGATTATGAATGAGATAAAATTCCCGATAGTTGTGAAAGATGCGGAACTCGGAGTTGATAATATTGATGTAGAAAAATATTTGCAGATTTTTAATAATCAAACTCCAAGTGATACTGCTTCGGATAATGTTCAAAAAACTGTTGAAGAGTCTATTGCGAAGAATGTTTCAGATGACGATGATGACAATTCTCAAACTTTTGACTTGGCTAATTTGATTATCGAAAAATGCCGTCTGAAAGCAGATAAGGGCTTTTATAAAGATATAAAATTTTCAAATGTTGTCGCAAATTTATCGCTTGATAAAAATAGTTTGCTAAAAATTGATTCAAATAAATTTGATATTGCAGATGGTACCTCTTCTGCTAAAATCAATTGCGATTTGAAAAAACATAAGTATTCATTGTGGTTAGCGTTGGTAAAAGTTGATTCAAATATCATTGCAACATCTTTATTAAATTTGCCCAAAGAAATTAACGGTAAAGCAAGTGGTTTGATGGAATTGGAAACAGATGATAGTTTGAAGTTAAACGGACGTATTCAGTTTAGAGTTTACGAAGGTATAATTCCAAAAATCGGACTTGTTGAATATACAATGAAAGTTGCCGCTTTGTTCCGTAATCCTTTGACAATGGTTACTCCGTCAATTGTTTCCGATTTGGTTTCTGTTCCGGAGGGCAAATTTGAACAAATAGATGGTGATTTGAGGTTGAAAGATAACGTTATTAAGCCAATGATGATAAAGTCATCTTCACCACAGTTGAGTTCATTTATTGTCGGGACTTATGATTTGGAATCTCAAGATGCTGCACTTAGAATTTATACAAAATTTTCTAACCGTAAAAAGGGTGTCTATGGATTTTTGAGAAACTTGTCTTTAAATAGTTTGGCAAATAGAATTCCATTGAGCAGTAGAAATGACAGTGATTATTACTCTGCTGAAATTTCACAACTTCCAAAAATCGATGCAGAAGAAAAAGACTGCCAAATCTTTTTGACAAAGGTTGACGGCGATATTGTTCAAAACAACTTCCTTTCTTCGTTGAAGAAGATAAAATGATTTAAGGGAAAAGGAAATAAGGGAATAGGGGAATAAGGTTGTTAAAAGTCTATAAGTTCATAACAGAAGGCTTTAAGATATATGGCACTAAGGCACTAAGTTCTTTACGGTTTCGTCATTCTGAGGGATAAACCAAAGAAATTTGAATAAAACATTACATATTTACCCGAAGAATCTCTGACCGAACGCAAGGATGATTTGCATTCAGTTTTCCC
>CALAWF010000116.1 GCA_937894665.1 uncultured bacterium
GCTTGAACAATTGTTCAAGCCCGTTTTTTAAATTTTATTTTCAAAAAATTCCTTTTGTTCAGTTTTTCTTTTTGATTTCGACGCAAAAAGAAAAAGTCGAACCGAAAAAGAAATACACGAATAATTAAAGGACTCGAGTCATCAGGGGCTTTTGCCCCAGAACTCACTATATTTTACAAGTCGTGGTATAGATATAATTTAATTATGTTATTATTTAACAACTTTATTTAACCCGTGTGGTTTATCGACGTTACGGTGTAATTTAAGAGCAATTTGCAATGCTAAAAGTTGGATAATAACTGCTATACAGAATGTTTTAATAATTGGTTTTTCACAATCAATATTTATATTGTAAGTTGATTTAACTTGATTTGTTCTATTTCCAATTATACAAATTGGCGGATTATAGCTTTCTTTTATTTTATTTAAGTTTTTAGTTGCTGTATAAGTCAAATCATCATTTAAAATATAAACAAGTACTGCATTTTTGTTATTCAAAACGGCAACATGACCATGCATGAATTCTCCTAAAATTGCGGACGTTGTATTAATATATGACGTTTCTTTGATTTTTAGGGATGCTTCCTTGGCGAGGGCATAAGATTGTCCGTCGGCAGTCATAATTATATTCTTGTATTTTGATAAAAATCTTGCAAATTGTTTGATTTTTGGTTTTAGTTCAAATGCTTTATTTATGTATGAAGGAATTGTTTTTAGGTCTAATATGTAGTCATATACGTCAATTCCTTTATTTTGTGCAAATTTTAGGGCTAAAAGTGTTGAGCATAACAATTGAGAAGTGAAGGATTTTGTTGCCGCAATACTTTTTTCTTCTCCTGCAAGACATGCAATTTTATAATCAGAAGCATTCCAAATTGTGGAATTTTCTTTGTTTGTAATACAAAGAGTTTTTACCCCGTGTTCTTTTGCTTTTTCTAACGCACTATTTGTATCGGTTGTTTCGCCAGATTGGGTAATGAAAATGTATAGAATATTTTCATCATGTGCAATCGTATTTTCGAGTAAGAATTCACTTGAATATACTGCACTTGCTTCAATTTTTGAAATTGTTCCAAATAGTTCTGCAGCATATCTTGCACAATGGTATGAAGAGCCGCTTGCAACAAGGATTATTCTATTGATATTTTGCGGTAAATCAATAGAAATATTTCCGTCAGAAGTTACGTACGCTTCAATGATATGTTTTGAAATTTCGGATTGTGCTAAAATTTCTCTTTCCATACAAGTTCTTTTTTTTCTAAAATTAAAAAGCATTTCTCTTTCCTTCTCTTTAATCAAAAAGGTCATAGAACTAGAGCTACGACCTTCTTTGTTATTTATTCAAAATTATCCAATAATTTCCCTAAGTAGTTGGTTAACTGTTTTAGGGTTAGCTCTACCCTTAGTTTCTTTCATAATTTGACCTACGAAGAATCCTAATAAGTTAGTTTTACCGTTTTTGTATGCTTCAACTTCGTTTGGATGAGCATCTACAACTTTTTGAACAAGTTCTTTGATTGCACCTTCATCTGAAATTTGGCTCAAGCCTTTCTTTTCAACGATTACAGATGCTTTTGTTCCATCTTTTAGCATTTCGATAATGATTTGTTTACCGATATTATTTGAAATTGTTCCTTTTTCAATCAATGAAATTAATTCAGCTAAGTTTTCAGGAGTTAATTTAGTATCTGTAATTTCAATGTGGTCTTCTTTCAAATATGCGGCAATTTCACCCATAATGAAGTTAACTGCAGTTTTAGGGTTTGCTCCTAGTTCTAAAACTTTATCAAAGAATAAAGCTAGTCCCATTTGTTCAACAATTACACTAGCATCATATTCGCTAAGTCCGATTTCTTGGTATCTAGCACGTTTTTGACTAGGTAATTCAGGCATGTCAGCTTTAATTTTTTCAACCCATTCTCTAGAAATTTCTAAAGGCATCAAGTCAGGTTCTGGGAAGTATCTGTAATCGTGAGCATCTTCTTTCCCTCTCATTGAACGAGTTTCACGAGCATTATCGTCCCACAATCTTGTTTCTTGAACAACTTGTCCGCCTTCTTCAACTATTTCAATTTGTCTTTCAATTTCGTATTCAATAGCTCTTTGTAATGCGGCAAATGAGTTTACGTTTTTGATTTCTGCACGAGTACCAAATTCTTTTGAACCTTTTGGCATAATTGAGATGTTTGCATCACATCTCATTGAGCCTTCTTCTAAGTTTCCATCGCAAACACCGATATATCTAACGATATTTCTCAATTCTTCCATGTAGTTTTTAGCTTCTTCAGAACTTCTCATATCTGGTTCAGATACGATTTCCAATAATGGTGTTCCTGCTCTATTTAAGTCAACAAGAGAATATGTAGAGCCTGCTAAACCATTAGCTCCTGCGTGAACAAGTTTTCCTGCATCTTCTTCTAAGTGAGCACGAGTAATACCGATTCTTTTTCCGTTAATATCTAAGTGTCCGTTTACACAAATTGGCTCATCGTATTGAGAAATTTGGTAACCTTTTGGAAGGTCTGGATAGAAATATTGTTTTCTATCAAATTTGCAACGTGAAGGAATTTCACAGTTTAAAGCCAAACCTGTTAAAATCCCCATATTAACACATTCTTTATTTAAAACAGGCAAAACCCCAGGCATACCCAATGTAATTGGACTTGTTAAAGAGTTTGGTTCTTGCCCGAATTCATTTTTATCTGGTGCAAATATTTTAGATTTTGTTTTCAATTGTGCGTGAACTTCTAAACCTATCACGACTTCATATTTGTCTCTTAGTTCTTGATCCATTGTTATTTTATCTCCTTATTTGACTTAATTTTACCACAAATGGCTAAATATTGCAGTAAAATTATTGGATTTTATCTTGCGTATATTGCGTTTTTATCAACATCTAGGGATGATGGTTCATAATTTTTTAAATATTCAATAGCCTCAGCTGGAGTTTGTGCTATATAGTAAATTTTTCTCATATTCTTATTGGCAAATTTTTGTTCAATAATTTCTTCAAAAAATTCGTTTAGTTTACTATAAAAGCCGTTTGTGTTTAAAATAATTATTGGTTTTTTGTTATATCCAAGTTGTTTTTGGACTATCATTTCTGAAATTTCTTCTAGTGTTCCAAATCCTCCAGCAAGGGTTATAACGGCATCTGAAATTTCATCTATTTTTGCTTTGCGTTCTCTCATTCCAGTCGTTATGATAAATTCATCACAGCCTTCAGTGAAAACACCCATATTATGAAGTTTTTCTGGCATAACTCCAGTAATTTTTCCGCCATATTCTTTGACTTTGGAAGCACAAGCCCACATTAAACCTAGGTTACTTCCTCCATATACAATGTCGTAATCATTTTGTCCTAATAATTTTCCGAGTTCTTTTGCATCTTCGTAATATACTTCATCTAAGAAATTTGAAGAAGATGCAAATACACAAACTCTTTTTATATTATTATTCATTAAATTCTCCTCCTATTCGATAGTAATATGAACAAGATACGCCGGTTCCTGTTTCTGAGCAATCTTGTTTTACATTATCAATATTCCAACCTGCACCTATTGGAGTGATTTTACCATCAACAAAAATGTTAATTCCATAAATATCTTTTCCCCAAGTATTTGGACCTTTTAAACCATTCATATCAAATAACATGATAAATCCAGGGTGATAAATATCGTCGTCTTTAATATCTTTGATTCCGATAATTTGACCATTGCTAGAATTGTATAATCTATCAAAATAGAATGGATCTGTAGGTTTAACTTTATTTCCATTCATATAATATTGATTATAAGTTGTTTTCAGGGCATCTTCTTCCTGAATTCGGAGATATGGTTTTACTAATGTAATCATTAGTTGTTCTCTTGCTTCGTTTGTTTTTGCTCTATGGAAACCCTTTACGATATTTTCGTTTGCTTGTGCAGTCATCGCTGTAAACATATAATCAACTTTGTTATATGTTTCATTCCATTTGTGGATATATGTAGCTTCTTTTGACGTTATGAATGATGAAGGTATCAAAAGAAGAATAATTGCAAAAATAACAAAGATTGTTATTGAGTATTCAATTTTCCAAAATCGTTTTCTCATAAGTCTTTATGCCATATCAATTCTTTTTTTCTCTGCTACAAGTTTCTCGTAAACCCATTCAGGAACAAAGTTCTTACCAAGAATAATTTGTCCATTCATGATGTTCGGAGCATGAAAATCTGAGCCTCCTGTAACAATAAGCCCAAGATTTTCGGCCATAGAAGAAAAATATTCTACACAAGCCGGAGAATGTTTTCTGTGATACGCTTCGATGCCTCGAAGTCCGTAATTCATAAGTTCTTTAATTAACGGTTCTGCAATTTCCAAATCATGTGGATGTGCTATTACCGGAACACCACCTGCATCATAAATTATTTCTACCGCATCAAAAGGTGTTACTGTTTTTCTTTGAACGTAAACAGGTGAATCATCATGGATATATTTTGCATAAGCGTCCATAACGTTGTTTGTTCCCCCGGCATTTGTTATAGCTTTTGCTATGTGCGGGCGTCCAATACTCCCACCTTCTGCAACAAGTTTTTTGATGTCTTCAAACTTGATTTTAATACCTTCTTTTTTGGCAAGGAGGGCTATAATTTCTTTAGTTTGTTTGATTCTTGCCTGTTGTTGACTTTTTAAAAGCTCAACAAAGTCCTTATCTTTAGTGTTCATAAAATAGCCTAAGATATGAACTTCGTGATTTTTATACAAGGTATTAACTTCAATTCCTCGAATAACTTCTATTTTGTTTTCTAAATGATTATCTTTGATGTGTTTTTGGGCGACATCATAAGCTAAAACATTATCGTGATCGGTAATAGCGATAGCTTGTAAGCCGACGTCTATTGCCGTATCCACAATTTTCTCTGGCGAAAAAACACCATCAGAGAAATATGTGTGAATATGTAAATCAGTCCTCATTTCCTCTTTCCTCTTCTAAATTACTTCTACTACAAAAAATTCTTTTAATTGAAAGGGCTTTTCCTGTAGAATAGTCAATGTGAACTTCTACTGCATTAACTTGAGTTGTATCACCCTTTGCTACTTCGTAACGTTCAGGAATCGCTGTTAAAAATCGTGATAGAGAGGTTTGGTAGTCCATACCAATTACTCCGTCTGATGCTCCACAAAATCCGGCATCTGTAATGTATCCCATTCCGTTTATAATACTTTCATCTGCTGTTTGAACGTGGGTATGTGTTCCCCAAAAGGCACTTGCTCCCAGTTCAGAACAGTATTTCCCAAAACAAATTTTTTCAGCAGTTGCTTCTGCATGAAAATCAATTACTATTATCGGTGTAATTTGTTTTATTCTTTCAATTTCTTCTTTAACCATTAACCATGGAGAGTCCACTAAGTTCATAAAAACTCTGCCTAAAACATTAATTACTCCAATTTTAAAATCGCCCATATCAAAAATTCTACTTCCAACCCCCTTTGTTCCTTGTGGATAATTGATTGGTCTGAGTAGTTTATCTGCAGAATCGATGTAGTTATAAATATCTCTTTTATCCCAAATATGGTTTCCGCAAGTCATTGCGTTAATCCCATATTCAATAAAATCGTTGTAATTTTTTTCAGTTAATCCAAAGCCATGTGATGCGTTTTCAATATTTGCAACTATAAAGTCATAATTTTTGAAGGTGTCATCTTTTTGCAAAAAATCACGCACTGCAAACCTTCCTGGTTTACCGACAATATCTCCAAAAAATATAACTTTTATAATTTTGTTTGTCATTTTGTTTATTCCCAAATTGTATTATATGAGAAGCATAAGACTCTGAATTAGAGTCTTATGCTTTATCGTTTTTATTTTGCAATCTCTGTTGTTCTAAACTCTCTAACAACTGTTACTCTGATTTGTCCAGGGTAATCAAGTTCATTTTCTATTCGTTTAGCAACATCTCTTGCAAGTTTTCCTGAAGCTAAATCATCAAACATTTCTGCTTGAACAATGATTCTAACCTCTCTACCTGCCTGAACTGCGAAAGATTGTTTGATTCCTTCGTAGCTGTTTACAATTTCTTCAATCTTTTGTAAACGTTTGATATAAATTTCTAAGGTATCACGTCTTGCTCCAGGTCTTCCTGCTGAAATTGCATCTGCAACTTTAACTAATACGGCTTCAATTGTATTTGCAACAATGTCGTCGTGGTGGGCTTCAATTGCATGAATAACTTCAGGTCTTTCTCCGTATCTTGATGCAAGTTCAACTCCAAGTTGAATATGTGTACCTTCTTGAGTTTGGTCAACAGCTTTTCCTATATCGTGTAATAAACCTGCTCTTTTAGCGATTTTTTCATTTGCTCCAAGCTCAGCAGCTAACATTCCTGCGATATGTCCAACTTCTAGTGAATGTTTTAGAACATTTTGACCATAACTTGTTCTGTAATAAAGTCTTCCAAGTGTTTTGATAAGCTCTTTATTCAAGCCCATAACACCCATTTCTAAAGCTGCATTTTCACCTTCTGACCAAATCTTTTTGTCAATTTCTTCTCTGGCCTTTTCAACCATTTCTTCAATTCTAACAGGGTGAATACGACCATCTACGATTAATTTTTCTAATGCAAGTTTTGCAATTTCACGTCTAACAGGATCAAAACTTGATAATACAACTGCTTCAGGAGTATCATCAATGATTAAATCAACACCGGTTAGTGTTTCTAATGCTCGAATATTTCTGCCTTCTCTTCCGATGATACGACCTTTCATTTCATCATTTGGAAGTGCTACAACTGAAACAGTTGTTTCTACAACCTGTTCAATCATACATCTTTGCATTGTGGTTGATAATATTTCTTTTGATTTTTCAAGAGAGACTTCTTTGATTTTAGCTTCGTTTTCTCTAATCAATTGCATTTGTTCTTGAGCTAAATCATTTTTTAATTGTTCTAAAAGAGTTCTTTTAGCTTCTTCGCAAGACATTCCAGAAATTCGTTCAAGTTCTTCTGTTTGTTTTTGAACCAATTCTGCTAAATAGTCTTCTTTTTCTAGCAATTGATCCATTTTTCTTTGTGCCTGTAAATCTTTTTCTGTATATTCTTGAATTTTATCTTCAAGTATATCTTCTCTTTTGGCTAATTTTTGTTCTTGACGAGCAATTTCTTGTCTGCGTTCTCTTTCCTCTTCATTAAGTTGTTCTCTGTCTTCTTGAAGTTCTTCTACAGCTTTAATTTTCGCTTCCTTGTAGAGAATTTTTTCCTTGTCTTCAAGAGCTTTCTTGTCTTTTTCCAAGGATTCCAAAGCACTTTTAACTTTGTTCTTTTGAATAATTAGCACTGCGACTAAAACTATTACCGCAATAATAGCAATGACTAATAACAAGGTTTTTGCTTCCATAAAGTAATACCTTATCCTTTTCTATTTTTTTTATAATACATGCAACTTCGGGTACATGTATCCTACCCGAACTTTTCTATTTAGTTGTATTTAAATAAAAATCATTGCATATACGTTAAAAAATATTTCCTACTACATCTGCCTATATGATACCACGTAATTGGATTTTTGTATAGTATATTGAGAGGAGATTTTTACAAGTATGTTTTATTCTTTTCTAAGCCCAGGGTCGGAGTAAGAACCTGTTACAAGTTTGTTAAATCCGTATTGTAATTTTGGCAAAACTCCGGCAAGTAAGAAACTTGAAATTCCAACATTTGCCAAAATATTTGCACATTTTATATATTTTGCTTTTTTTGCAAATTTTTCAATATTGTTTGATTTTTTAGCCATATTAACAAATTTTTCTATTTCATTTCTAAAATTTGCTAAATCTTTAATATCAACGTATTTTCTAGGATCTCTAAAGCCTGATTTCAGATAAGAAACTTTTTCCATTTCTTGTGCCATTTGTGAGAATAAAGTATTTGGTTTTGAATCGATAAATTCAAATAAATCTCTCGCAGATGCCGATTTAGGGAGTTCAAAATTGTTCTCTTTAATTGCTTCGATAAAATTTTTATTTGCTAAAATTTTAGGATCTAAATTAACATTTATTTTGAATAATTTATTAGATGCTTTATCAAGCCCCTTAGCGATATATGCAGGTGTTACAAAATTCAAAATCATAGAACCAATCATTCTGAATGCGTTTACATACCCTTCATCTTTATTTCTTGAGGTTGAAACTCTTCCAACTGTCAGTCCTCCGTCAGAAATTGCCATTTTATCTACTGTTCTGAGGTTTGCAATTGTGGAGGTAATGTTTCCGGTAAAGTTGATATTTTTATTTGATAATAAATTTGGGGCTTGTATTTGTTGAAGGGTATTTTGTTCTTTTTTGTTTTTTCTAAGTTTTGCAGTAAGAGCAAAGTTTAGTTTAGGTAAAACAAATCCCATTATAATTGTTGGGATAATTGTAGCTGCAAAAAATTTCTTTGTTAATAATTTTTCAAAAGATGCTTTATTTTCTTTTACTTTTACCAAATCTTTGAGTGCATCTTGAACATCTTTTTCATTGACGTTTTTAAATTTGTTAATGTTATATTCTATCCCTTGAAAAATATTATTTACAGATTTATTTTTTTCTTCTTTAAAGAGTTTAATATTTACATTTGGGTTGTAGCCTTTTTTAGAAATAAACTTGTCTGCAATACATTCAACTGCAGGAATCCCTCCTAACCAAATAGCGGAAGTTACGTATTCATCAATGATTTTTTCTCTTGTTGCATCATTTGCGATTTCTTTTGATTCTTTCATGTTTTCATTTCTTGCGATGATAATTTTAGATGGGGCTTCGATTCCGCAATCTCTTACAAGTAATGGGTAAATGCTACTATTATTGCCAATGGCAGATATTATGTTTGTTATTGTCATTATTATTTCCTCAATTCTTAAAACTAAAAAACAACTTCGCTTTGGGGTATCCTGAAGAAGTTGTTATAAGAATTGAATTATTTTTACAAGCGTATCACCAATTCTACAACCTCTTCAGGTTGATATGAACGTTATGATGATGTTTTTGTAAAAATTGTTGTGTCATTTATTAAAATTTCCTTTATATTTTTAATTATATTACAAAAGTAATAAATGTAAAGCTATGCATTTGTGTTTAGAATTTCGGCTTTTTCGTCAGCTTTTTTCGCTCTTTTTTTTATTGGTTTGTTTCTCGAACCAATGTCCTATCGAGATATTTAATTCTTGTATATTTTAAATCTCCTAAAAATAAATTTTGCTATTTTATAATATTTCTTTAAGTTTTTTTAGTTTTTCTTTGTCTTGAGTTTCAAATAGGATTGTTTTGTCTTTTGAAGCTTCGCCTTTTAGAATTTTTATTGACGTTTTGGGAATTTTAAAATTTTTGGATAAAAATTCAACCAATGCTTTGTTTGCCTTTCCATCAATTGGTTGGGCTGTAATTTTTATTTTGACAAATTCTTCTTCCCGAATAATTTCATTCTTTTTAGAATTAGGAGCGATTTTAATATTAACAATTAATCCATCTTTTGTTTCTTTAACCATATTAAAATACTATCATAAAAGTTTGTCTAAACTCTTTATATGAAATTTTTCTATTTCTCTTGCGATTTATTATTATAATCTGTATCATAAATCTATTATGTCAGACGTAGAATCATTTAAAGAATTAAAAGAATTACTAATCTCTCAACAGCACTCTCCAGAAGATATTGCTCAGGTTGAGAAGGCTTACAAATTTGCAAAGAAAACTCATGAAGGTCAATTCAGAGTGTCTGGTGAACCATATATTATTCACCCAGTTGAAGTTGCAAAAATCCTTGCGGGGCTTGAGGTTGATACTCATACTCTAATTGCTGCTTTTTTGCATGATATTTTGGAAGATACGGATACTAAGCCAGAAGTTATAAAAGAACTTTTCGGAGAAGATGTTCTTACTCTTGTTCAAGGGGTTACAAAACTTGGAAAACTGCAATTCAAATCGAAAGAAGAAAGACAGGCTGAAAACTTTAGACGATTATTTATTGCAATGGCAAATGATATTAGAGTTATTTTCTTGAAACTTGCTGATAGGCTTCATAATATGCGAACTCTTAATTTTATGGAACCTGCAAAACAGAAAAAAATTGCTCAAGAAACTTTAGATATTTTTGCTCCTCTTGCTAACCGTTTAGGTATTTATAAAATCAAGGCAGAATTAGAAGATTTATCTTTGAGATATTTAGAACCGGAAAAGTATTATGAGATAGCTCAACTTGTAGCTCAAACTAAAGCTGATAGAGAAGAAACAGTTAATGCTTTAATTGAAAAAATTTCTCAAGATGTTAAGAAAAGTGGTATTAATGCTCAAATTACAGGAAGGGCAAAACATTACTATAGTATTTATGCAAAAATGAAACGTCAGAATATTGCATTTCATGACTTATATGATATTACTGCTGTTCGTGTAATTGTTGACACTGTAAAAGAATGTTATGAGGTTTTGGGTTTAATTCACTCTCAATTTAAGCCAATTCCAGGAAGGTTTAAAGATTATATAGCAATGCCAAAAGGTAACATGTATCAATCTTTGCACACATCTGTAATTGGTCCTCGTTCAAAACCTTTGGAAGTCCAAATTAGAACTTGGAAAATGCACCAAGTTGCGGAATATGGCATTGCTGCACATTGGAGATATAAGGAAAAAGGTTCACAAAAAGCAGATAATGCTTCTGATATGAAGTTCTCATGGATGCACAAACTTGTTGAATATGACAAGGAAATGAAAAATGCCGAAGATTATGTAAAGAGTGTAAAACTGGACTTATTTTCCGATCAGGTTTTTGCTTTTACTCCAAATGGTGATGTAATTGATTTGCCAAAGGATGCAACTCCTGTTGATTTTTCTTACAGAATTCACTCTGATGTAGGTCATAGAACGGTTGGAGCTTTGATTAATGGTCGTATTGTTCCATTGAATACAAAATTAAATAATGGTGATATTGTTGAAGTTTTAACTTCTAAAACACCCGCACCTCGTTTAGATTGGTTGACGTTTGTTGTTACTAAACAAGCATCTCAAAAAATTAGACAATGGTTTAAAAAGAATAATAGAGAAGAACATGTTAATCTTGGTAAAACAAATCTTGAACATGAACTTACTAAAGCCGTATTTGATGATTATGTAAAATCTGGAGAGTTTGATAAAGTTGCTAAAACTATGAATTATCAATCTGCTGAAGATTTATTTGCTGCTTTAGGCTATGGTGAAACAACAATTACAAAAGTGTTGAACAAACTCAAAAAGCCAGTTGAAAAGAAGCCTGAAGAATCTTTCCATGTTTCAGGAAGAAAGGGTTCTCATAAAGATATTATTGGTTTAGAGGGCTTGTTGTATTCTTTTGCTCACTGTTGTTCTCCAATTCCTGGCGAACCAATTGTAGGTGTTGTAACAAGAGCAAAAGGTGTTACTGTTCACCGTGTTGATTGTAAAACTCTCGAAACAATCCCTCATGAAAGATTGATGGATATTCATTGGGCAGGTGTTAATACAAACAAAACTTATACAACAACTATAAGAATTGAAACCGCTGAAAAATTAGGTCTGTTGAAAGATGTAATTGCTGCTGTTTCTGATAACAATGCAAATATTGTGAATGCAAATATTAAAACTAAAAACCATGTGGGTATCATTGAAATCGGTTTAGAACTTGATAATATTGATACCTTGAAGAAGGTTATTACTTGTGTTCAAAATTTGCCGGATGTATATAGCGTAAAACGTATTCAAACATCTTCAAGTATGATTAAAAAGTCTTCAGCAAGTAAAACTTCAAGAGGTTTTAGGCAGAAAAGACGACCTAAAAAAACTGAAAGTTAGTATTATAAAATAGGAGTTATATGGTTATGAATAATCTTTTAGCAGCAGCTACAACAAATCCATGGAAAATTTATTACTATATTGCAATTTTTGCAACCGTATTGTTTGTTTGTAAATTGATATTATTTTCATTTACAGGAAGTGGAGATAGTGAGGTCCTTTCAGATTTTAATACTGAAACTGACACTGATCCATCTTTTGGATTTTTCTCATTTCAATCAATCACCGCATTTTTGATGGGTTTTGGTTGGATGGGTTATGCTGCATTAACTCAGTTTTCTTTTGGACATAAAATGGCAATTCTTTTGGCTTTTGCTGTAGGTTTTATGTTTATGTTTTTGAGTGCAATGTTGATGTTTATGGCAAAGAAGTTAGAAAAAAATGTTAGTAACGACAAGTCGAATGCTGTAAATAAGATAGGAAAAGCATATACAAGTTTTCATCCAAATTCAAATGGTCAAGTCGAAATTGAATTTAATGGCAAATTGCAAGTTGTAAATGCGGTAAATACAACAAATGAACCGATAAACTCTTTTGATTTAATTAAAGTTGTAAAAGTTCAAAATGATATTTTATATATAGAAAAAGTAAAAAAATAATTAGTATTACATAAAAAGGAGAAAAATATGTTTGGATTAACGATTACAGGAGCATTAATTTTCTTAGCGGTATTTATTTTCATCGCTAATCAATATAAAAGATGCCCTTCAAACAAAATTATTGTAGTTTATGGTAAAACAGCTGGAGAAAAAACTGCAAAGTGTGTACACGGTGGAGGTACGTTTATTATTCCATTGATTCAAGATTATGGCGTTTTGTCCCTTGAACCAATGACAACAGATATTGACCTTAAAGGTGCATTGTCAAAGGGTAATATCCGTGTTGCTGTTCCTTCAACATTTACTTTTGGGATTTCAACCGATCCAAAAATTATGATAAATGCTGCAGAACGTTTGTTAGGTCTAACAAAACCGGATGTAATTACTCAAGCAAGTGATATTATTCTTGGTCAATTACGTCTCGCAATTGCGACATTAACAATTGAAGAAATTAATCAAGATAGAGAAAAATTCTTAGAACAAATTAACGCAAACGTAAATACTGAGTTAAATAAAATTGGTCTTGAAATTATCAACGTAAACATCAAAGATATTACAGATGAATCTGGATATATTGATGCTATTGGTAAAAAAGCTGCAGCAGAAGCAATCAACAAAGCGAAAGTTGAAGTAGCTCAACAAGAAAAACTGGGTGCTGTTGGTGAAGCATCTGCTAATAAAGAAAAAGAAGTTCAAGTTGCAGAACAAACTGCTCAAACTTTCATTGGTAAAACAAATGCAGAAAGAGAACAACGTATTAAAACTGCCGAACTTGAAGCTCAAGCTGTTGAAGGTGAAAATATTTCAAAGGCAAATATTGCAGATTACAACGCAACTTTAGCTGTAAAACAAGCAGACGCATTTAGAGAAGGTGAAGTTGCCAAAGCAAATGCTCAAAGAGATGTATTGCTTGCTCAAAAAGAACAAGAAGAAGCAAAATTGAAAAAAGAAGAACTTGCAAGACAAGAAGTTGAAAAATTGAAAGTTCAAGTTGAAGCTGATGCAGAAGCTGAAAAATTAAGACGTATTGCTGCAGGTCAAGCTGATGCAATTAAAGCAAAATACTTTGCTGAAGCTGAAGGTGTTAAAGCTGTATTGGAAGCAAAAGCTAAAGGTTACCAAGACCTTGTTAAAATTTCAAATAATAGACCTGAAATCGCTACAAGTTTCTTGATGATTGAAAAAATTGAAAAAATTGTTGAAAAACAAGTTGATGCTATTAAGAATATCAAATTTGATAAAATCACTGTTTGGGATGGTGGAACTGGTTCTGATAAAGGTTCTACAACTGCGAACTTTATGAAAGATTTGATCAAATCTCTTCCTGCAATGCATGATTTGGCAGGACAAGCAGGAATTGAACTTCCTCAAATATTGGGAAAAGTTGATAATGGCGAAACTCCTGTAAAAGAAGTTTCAGCAAAAGAAACTGAAAAGTAATTTTTGTTATTTTCTGTTTAATTTATAAAGACCTCGTAAAGAGGTCTTTTTTTTATGACAAAATGTTTAACAAATATTTTTATGGTAAAATATCCTTGCAAAAGTACATAAAAAGAAGGGATATGTTATGACAAATAGAGTTGTTATCGGTGCACAATGGGGTGATGAAGGAAAGGCTAAAATTACAGATTTATTAGCTCAAGATGCGGATTTGATTATTCGTTATCAAGGCGGTTGTAATGCGGGGCATACAGTTGTTGCACACGGTAAAACTTTTAAATTTCACTTAATCCCATCCGGTATTTTATATAAAGATAAAATTTGCTTAATTGGTAATGGAACAGTAGTTCTTCCTGAATATTTTCAAGAGGAAATTGAGGGCTTAAAAAAGGAAAATATCGATTTATCCGGCTTAAAGGTTAGTCCTCTTGCATCTATTACAATGCCATGGCATACAGAAGTTGATGGTTATTCTGAGGATAATGCCTCTAAAAAAGGTAAAATCGGAACGACTAAAAAAGGTATTGGACCTACTTATACAGATAAAATGAATAGAATTGGTTTGAAAATTGGAGATTTATATTCGCCGGAATCATTGTCCGAAAAATTATATATAATACTTCCTCTAAAAAATAAACAACTAAAAGAAGTTTATGGTTTAAAAACATATACAAAGGACGAAGTTTTAGGTTTATGTAAAAAATATGCTGAAATTTTTAGACCTTATGTATGTTTTGATTGGCAAGATATGTTACGTGATGCAAAAAGAAGCGGAAAGAAAATTCTTTTTGAAGGTGCTCAAGGTGTAATGCTAGATGTTGATTTTGGAACTTATCCGTTTGTAACAAGTTCTAATCCTGTTGGCGGTGGTGCTGCAACCGGTTCTGGTTATGGTCCGACAACTATAAATGAAGTTATTGGTGTTGCAAAAGCATATGTTACAAGAGTTGGAGAAGGTCCGTTTGTAACTGAATTAACTGATGAAATTGGCGATAAAATTCGTGAAGTTGGTCATGAATTTGGGGTTACAACAGGTCGTCCAAGACGTTGTGGTTGGTTTGACGCTGTTACAATGAAATATGCTTGTCTTGTTGGTGGAATTACATCAATAGCTTTGACAAAAATTGATGTTTTTGACTCTTTTGATGAAATTAAAGTTTGTACAGCATATAAAGATACTCGTGATGGGAAAATTTATACTTCTTATCCGGAAGATGTCTTTATTCACAAATATTTAGAACCTGTTTATGAAACTCATAAAGGTTGGAATTCTAATATTACTGGTATAAGAGAATACGAAAAATTGCCGGAAAATGCGAAAAAATATTTGGAAAGATTAGAAGAAATTCTTGAAACCCCAATTTCAATTGTTTCTGTTGGACCGGATAGAGGTCAAACTATATTCAAAAAGTAAATCTCACATATACTTGTGATTTTGTAATATTTCTTAAATAAAAGGCAATAATTTTTTATTTGTAGTTTTTATACAATAAAAAGGTAGTTGTTTTATGAATTATATCCAAAATTATAGAATATCAAATCATGCAGTGTTTGCTCCTAAATTTGGGGCTTCTCAACCTATAGAAGAACAGAAAACTCAAACTCCGTCAAAAGAACAAGAAGTAAAGGCTCTTGGCAATGTAACTCCAGATTATAATGTAAAAGCTCCAATGGCTTATACTAAGACCGGCGAGTTGAAAATTTCGGATGATTTGACTGCTCAGTGTTATAAATTGGCAAATGGACAAAAAGTTGTGATTGTTCCAAAAGACGGTACAACCGTTGTTAAAACATATGTTAATACTGGTTCAATGAACGAACCTGATAATTTGCGTGGAATTAGTCATTATATTGAGCATAATTTGTTCAATGGTTCAGAAGATTTGGGCGACAAAGTTTTTTTTGATGAAGTAAACAAAATGGGTGCAAATACAAATGCTTCCACTTCTTTTGCTGTAACGGATTATTATATAAGTTCAAATTTATTAGATGATTCTGATTTAGAAAATAAGATAAAACTTCATGCTGGAATGATTCAAACTCCAAAATTTTTACTTGATAAACTGGAAAAAGAAAAAAATATTGTAAATTCAGAAATAAATATGTGCTTGTCTGAAGATGAAAATATTGGATTTACTCAAACTGTTAAAAATTTATTTAATATAAAATCCTCTTCAAACGATTTGGTTGCAGGTTCAACAGATAATATCACTGCTTTAACAAGGGATGATGTTGTAAATTATTTCAACAATAATTATTATCCTGCAAATATGACAACTGTAATTACCGGAGAAGTTAATCCGGATGAAACAATGAAACTTGTTTCAAAGTATTTTACTTCGCAAAAAACACCAAGCCAAAACAGACATTTTGAACAGATGACTCCGATTGAAAAGCCTGTTAGACAGGATTTAATTTCTTCAAAATCAGAAGGCGGAGCAAGTGTCTTTTTAGGCTTTGCAGGTCCGGAAAACAATAATACCGAAGATATTGTGAAAATGAATGCTTTGCAGGTATTGTTATCTGATTTATCTAATTCTAAATTTTCAACACTTGAGCAAAAATATTCAACATCTGTTGGTACTTTTAAAGAACGAGTAAGTTCAAGACCAAATGATAAATCAATGTATGTTATTGAAACTGATGTAAAAGATGATTACGTTGAGCCATTTTTAAAAGAATTGTATTCACAAATTTCAAAAGTTGCTGTTAATCCACCTTCCGAAAAAGAATTAACTGCGGTAAAAAATAAAATGAAAATGGGACGTGATAGATGGTTAGAATGTTCTCATGCATTAAATCACGCTGTTGGCTCTTCAATTTTGGACGGTCGTCCTAATTATATGTCTGAATATAATGATATGATTGACAAATTAACTCCTCAAGATATTTCAAATATTGCTAAAAAGTATCTTGACTTAAACAAAGTTGCTTTGACTGTTGTTCATCCAAGTAATACAAAACCAGAAGATATAAATAAAAATTATAAGGCTACAGAAAGTATTTCCTTCACAGGTGCAAATAAAAAAACTCCAATAAAAATGGAAAATGTTTCAGAATATAAACTTTCAAATAATTATGACGTTATTTTGAATGATACTAATAATGATGTCATAGATTTTCATTATATTTTGAATAATAAAGATTATAATTTTAAACGTTCTGCTGTTGCAGATGTTCTAGACTATATGTTGTTATATGGTGGAACTAAAAAACATTCTCTTTCTGATATTTCGTCAGAATTTGATACTTTAGGAGCTACAACTGATATTTCTGCAAATACTGGAGGCATAGGATTTTCCGCTCGTTTCCCTAAAGATAATTTGCAAAAAGTTTTGGATTTAGCAAAAGAAAATGTATTAACTCCTAATTTGTCAGAAGATAATTTTAAAAAGGCTGTAAAAAGATGTTCTGATGCTTATTCAACTCACGAAGTATCGCCTTTTGACAAGTTTGATAAGGCGATGTATAAAAATACTTCTTGGGAAGTTTCTGTAGATGATAAAAAAGAAGCTCTTCCGTCTGTAACTTTAGATGATGTTAAAGCGTTGTATAAAGAGTTAATTGAAAAATCTGAAGGACAAGTTGTTGTATCCGGACCTTTTTCTAAAAATCCGGAATTAAAAAATATTATTTTTAATAATATTGCATCTTTAAATTCTGTGAACCCAAAAACATATACTGTAAAAGATAGCTATATGCCAATAGATAAGACAGAAGTTTATACAGCAGAAAATAAGAAAAACCAAGCAAAAATTGTCGAAGGGTTTAAATTTAAGTATTCTCAAAATATGAAGGATTCTGTATGTATAGAGTTGTTGAATGAAATCCTTGGGGGTTCTCCTTCTTCTCGTTTATTCTCAGATTTAAGAGAAAAACGTCATTTAGCTTATTCCGTATCTTCTTCTTTTGATACTGTAGATAATATTGGTACGATGTATCTTACTATTGGAACAACTACAGAGAATAAAGAAACCGGAGAACAAACTTTTGATAATATCAAAAAATCAATAGATGGATTCAATGAAAATATTCAAAAGCTAAAAACAGAAACTGTAACTCCAGAAGAATTGGAATCAGCTAAGAAATCTCTAAAAACTGCAATTCTTTCTCCATTAGAAATGTCTTCAACTAAAACTGCAACACTTCTTTCTTCTGCAAAAAATCCTTACGGTTTGGGATATATCAATAAGAAGTTAGACATGATTGATAGTATTACGGCAGATGATATTTTACATACTGCTCAGAATGTATTTTCATCAAAACCTATCTACTCTTTAACTGCAACTAAAGCATCATTAGAAGCCAATAAAGAGATGTTAGATTCTTTGGTTGAAGCGTAATTTATTTTAATTGTTCTACAATTTTTTGAACTCCATCAAACTTTGCAAGTTTAGCTGCGTTTTCTTGGATTTTATGTAATTTTTCATTATTTTCAATGAGTTGAACGATTAAATCTTTAAGCGTTTCAGGTGTTGTATCGTTATTTTCTAAATATAACCCAGCTCCATGTTCAACCATATATTTTGCATTTTTTCTTTGGTGATCTGCTGCTGCATAAGGATATGGAATAAAAATTGTAGCAATAGAACTTGCACAAAGTTCGGATATACTTAGTGAACCGGCTCTCGATACTGCAATATCGCAAGCTTTTAATACTGTAACCATATCTTCAAAATAAGGTTTTACTATTAAATTTTTGTCCTGTTCATATTCTGGATAAATTTCTTTTAACTTCTTTGTAACTTCTTCAAAGTTTCGTTTTCCTGTTTGGAATATAATTTGTAAGTCATAAGTTTTTGAAAGGTTTTGCAAGATTTCTATTGCTGCCTTATTTATTGCTTTTGCCCCTTGTGAACCTCCCATTATGCAAATAGTTAACTTATTGTCTAAACCTAAACTTTTTCTAGCTTCTTCTTTTGTGAGGATTGCAAATTTAGTTCTAATTGGATTTCCATTTATATAACAATTCGGATTTTTAAGTTTTGATTTTGCAACATCAAAAGCGATAGAGATACTTTTTGCAAAAGGTGATAATTCTCTGGTAACAAGCCCCGGATTTGCATCGCAATCATGCATTACGAATGGAACTTTCATTGTTAATCCCGCTAAAAGAACAGGAGCAGAAACATATCCACCTGTTCCAAATATAATATTAGGTTTATATTGTTTGATATATTTGCAACATTTTATCCAAGCAAAAAACATTCTTGCTGTCCATTTAATGAATTCAAAACTTATTTTTCTTGGCATTCCGGAGGATATAACTGGTAGAAATTCATAATTTTTGTCTTTAACAATTTCTGCTTCTAAATTATTCGGATTCCCGACATAAAATACCTTGGCTGTATCTTCTTGTTTTAGAAGTTCATCTGCAACTGCTATTGCAGGATAAATATGTCCTCCTGTTCCTCCGCCTGTAATAAAATAAGTTTTTTTATTGTCCATGAGCTTCTGTCCTAATTCTTTGAATTCTTTGTTTTGATATGTTTAATAAAATTCCAACCATTGCAAGGGATACAATAATAGATGTACCACCATAACTGATGAATGGCAACGTTA
>CALAWF010000117.1 GCA_937894665.1 uncultured bacterium
TGATAAGTTTAGGTTCTCTTCCTGACATTTTTGCTGCCATTATTTCAAATAAATTCATAAGTTTTGCCATAATTACACCACCTGCTGTTGCAAAAGAGAATGCAATTACACCCAAAATCAAAATGAATAAAGTTTGAACGGTCAAGAATTGTTCTGCTGAAAGTTTTGAACCAACAGATAAACCTAAGAAAATAGTTACAATGTTAATTAAAGCATTTTGCATTGTATCTGAAAGTCTATCAACAACTCCACATTCTTTACATAAGTTTCCGAATGTTAACATCCCAACAAGTGGGCAGGCATCCGGCAAGAAAATTATGCACAATCCAAGAACAACAAGAGGAAATACAATTTTTTCTCTTTTGCTAACAGGTCTTAATTGTTCCATTTGAATTTGACGTTCTTTTTTAGATGTTAATAATTTCATAATCGGAGGTTGAATTACAGGAACTAACGCCATATAAGAATATGCCGCAACTGCAATTGCTCCCAATAATTCTGGTGCAAGTTTTGATGTTACGAAGATTGATGTAGGACCGTCAGCTCCGCCAATAATACCGATTGCTCCTGATTGTTGAAGTGTAAATCCGAAACAGCAAAGAGCAAGTAATAATGCTCCAAAAATTCCGAATTGAGCAGCCCCACCTAATAGAGCGGTTTTAGGGTTTGCAATTAGAGGTCCGAAATCTGTCATTGCACCAACACCCATAAAGATAATTAGTGGAAACAATCCTTTATGGATACCGATTTCGTAAACAATGCCTAAAAATCCTGTAGGTTCAGCAATCCCTGCAAGCGGAATATTTGACAACAAACCACCAAAAGCGATTGGAACTAAAAGCAATGGTTCAAATTGTTTTTTAATTCCAAGCCATAGCAAGAATAGACAGATAAAAATCATAATCGGATGTCCGAATTGATGTAAAAACTGTTCAAATGCACTTGTGATTGTCGGATCGGCTTTTTCAACCATGTTGAAAATCCCTGTGGAGTGCCATAATTGTAATAATCCTTCTGATAATATCATTTTTGACCTCCTATCCGATTGTTACCAATACTTGACCGGTTTGAACTTTGTTCCCTACTTCAATTTCAACGGATTGAATTGTTCCGGAAGCTGGAGATTTAATTTCTGTTTCCATTTTCATAGCTTCAATAACAGCAATAACATCGCCTTCTTCAATTGAATCACCTTTAGAAACTAAAACTTTTAAAACGTTTCCAGGAAGAGCGGCCTTAACCGGTGTTTCTTCTCCGTTAGCAGAATCTCCATTAGCTTCAATACCTTCTTTTACGCTAAAGTCATAGTCTTTTCCGTTAACTTTTGCTTTATTGCCATCAAGAGCGATAGCATATTTTTTACCATTAATAGTAACAGTATATTCGTTTGAATTAGAACCTGATGCGGTAGGAGCTTCTTTAGCGGGTTCATTTTTTCTAACTCCGATAGTTCCTTTTCCTTGTAAGAATAAAATACCTTTTTCTTTACAAGCTGCTGAAATGAATAAGTTTTCATCGTTCACAGGAAGGTTTGCATCTTCAAGTCTTTTCTTCGCAACTTCAAGACCTTTATTCGGATCTTTGTCATTTAAGTTAACAACAGTTTCTGTCGTTGGTTGAAGTCCTAGCTGTTCTTCTGCAATTTTTACAACTTCAGGGTCTGGAGTGCAAGGTGTTTTACCGAAGTATCCAAGAACCATTTTTCCATAACCTTCTGCAATTTTTTCCCAATTGCCAAACATTACGTTGTTAAATGCTTGTTGGAAATAGAATTGAGAAACAGGAGTTACTGATGTTCCAAAACCGCCTTTTTCAACAACTTCTTTCATCGCTGATACAATTGCAGGGAATTTATCCATCAAGTTGTTATCTCTAAGCATTTGAGTATTAGCTGTTAATGCTCCACCCGGAAGAGGTGAAGAAATAATCATTGGATTAACTGCAAGTGCTTCCGGAGGTAAGAAATAATCTTTCATACATTCTTTAAAGATTTCTTCTGTTTTCAAGATTTTTTCAACATCAATATCTAAATCGTATTCAGTACCTTTAAGAGCATGCCACATTGAAACGATGTCCGGTTGTGCTGTTCCGCCTGAAACTGGTTTCATAGATAGGTCGATACAATTTGCTCCTCCTTCTAATGCTGCAAGATAAGCTGCTAAACCGGTACCTGCTGTTTCGTGAGAGTGGAATCTTATATCTGCATCTGCACCTAAGATTTCACGAGTTCTTTTAATTGTTTCAAATACTTTGCGTGGAGCTGATGTTCCAGAAGCGTCTTTGAAAGCTAAAGAATCAAATTCGATACCGGCATCTAGGATTGAACGTAAAACTCTTTCATAAAATTCAACGTCATGAGCCCCGGTACATCCAATAGGAAGTTCCATCATTGTAATTGTAACTTCATGTTTTAGACCATGTTTTTTGATACATTGGCTTGAATATAATAAATTGTTTACATCGTTAAGTGCATCAAAGTTTCTTACGGTTGTAACGCCGTGTTTTTTGAACATTTTTGCGTGTAAATCAATAACATCTCTAGGTTGAGAATCAAGACCTACAACGTTAACCCCTCTTGATAATGATTGAAGGTTAATATCAGGTCCTACAGCGGCTCTAATTTTATCCATTGTTTCAAAAGCATTTTCATTGCAATAGAAAATTGGTGATTGGAATCTGGCACCACCTGCAACTTCAAAATGTCTGATACCGGCATCAACGGCTGATTTTAAAGCCGGAATAAAATCGTCAACAAATACTCTCGCTCCATAAACAGATTGGAAACCGTCTCTGAATGAGGTGTCCATTAGTTTGATAAGTTTTTTCCCCATAAGTTTATATCCTTTCTATAAATACTAATTCTTTTTTGCCATTACTGCTGCAATTGCAAGTGCGATTTCGTCCATTCCCCCTGCAACTTTTTTCGCTGTTGTTTTTACTTCTTCCACTGCTTCTGGAAATATTTTGTTTAAATATCCCACAATTTTTGACATTATTCGCATTGAAATAATCATAATAGTCAAAAATACAAGCACGAATCCCATGCCCATTACAAGAAGAATTAATCCGTTTTCAAAATTGTTCATATAATATCTCCTATCGTAAGTACTATTTCTCTCTTATTATTGTCTTCTAAAACAAGTTCTCCTAAATCATTTACGGCTTTTGCAATCCCTGATTTTATATGATTAAAGACCTGAACTTTTAGTTCTTTTTCTAAAAAGCAGTTTCTTTTTATATAATCATTTTTTATTTGCAAAAATCCACTTTGTAAAAATTCGTCATAATGTTCAAAAAATTCTGTTAATAATTTATCTAAAAACTCTTTTAAATTAATTGTTTTTCCCGTTTCGATATTCAGACTGGTTGCAATTTTATTTGGAATCGCATCAATTTTATCTTGGTTTGAATTAAGGTTTACTCCTACTCCTAAAACAATTCCTTCAAGTTTTTGTCCTTGCATTACTGTTTCGGATAAAATTCCCGCAATTTTTTTCCCTTCAATCAAAACATCATTTGGCCATTTTATTTGTGTCTTAATTCCGTAAGATTCAATAACTTTACAAAGTGCAACAGATAAGTATTGGGTGAGGTTTGGATAAATTTCTTTAAATGTATCAGATGGTTTGAGAACTATTGATAAAAATAAGTTTTCTTCTCCCAAATCTACCCAAGAACGGTTTAAACGTCCTCTTCCTGATGTTTGTTTTTTTGTAATTATTGCTGTCTTATCTTCAATATTGCTAATATTTTTCTTAGCATAACTATTAGTTGAATCGACTTCCTCTAATTGGATAATCTTAACCATCTAAACTCCTGACCATATATATTATGACTATATTATATTACAAACAAAAATTTGATTGCTAAAAATTTTTTTCAGTGGTAACATGTAATGTGCGAAGGGAGAAAAATGGAACATTGGGTTTACACAGCTAGCATATTTGGGCATGGAGTATCATTTAATATGGATACCATTTTGACAATGTGGTTCACTATGTTGTTATTAATTGTTCTTGCATTATTTACTACAAGAAACTTAAAAATGGTTCCTGGAAAATTGCAACTTGTTGGAGAAGGAATTATCAAATATTTCAACGATATTTCTAAGGCAAGTATGGGTAATGAAAATGCTCAAAAGCATATAGCGATAATTTTGACATTATTTATGTTTATATTGACGGCAAATCTTGTAGGTCAATTACCGTTGAAGTTGATTCATCTTGCAAATGGCGAATTAGCTTCCCCTAATAACGATATAAATATGACAGCAGCAATGGCAATTGTTGTTTCTATTTATTATATATTCTACGGAGTTAAAAAGAACGGATTTAGATTCTTCTTCAAAGGATTCAGCATTGATGGTATAATTATCACTCTTGTTGATACTTTGGAATTGTTTGTAAGACCGTTTTCATTGGCTCTTCGACTTTTTGCCAATATATTGGCAGGAGAGTTGTTGGTTGCAACATTTATTAGTTTGTTTGCAATCGTTTTACCATTACCGTTTATGTTATTTGAGTTGTTCGTAGCGTTGATTCAAGCTCTTGTATTTACGTTATTATCAACAACTTATATTTCAATGGCGGTTCAAGAAGAAAAAGATTATTACCATTTAGATAAAGGAGAAATAATATGGCAGTAGAACAAACTTTAGATTTAGCAAAATTAGGTGCAGGTATTGCAATTGGTTTTGGTGCAATTGGTGGAGGTTTAGGCTTAGGTATTGCTACAAAAGGTGTTTTGGATGCAATTGCTCGTCAACCGGAAATCAAAGCTGAAGCTTTTAAAAACTTTATTATTGGTGCAGGTTTAGCAGAAGCAACTGCTATTTACGCATTGTTTATAGCAATTATGTTATTGTTCTCTAAGTAGGATTTAGTTAAGGAAGAGCCGAAATGATTGAATTTAATGCTACATTTTTAGTTGCAATGTTGAGTTTTGTGGTATTCATTATGATTATGAATGCAATATTTTATCGCCCGGTTTTGAATATTATGAGAAAAAGGGAAGAATATATTAATTCTAATTATAATGAAGCAAATAGTAATTCTGAAGAAGCTCAAAAACTTGATGCTCAAAGAACTGAAAAAATACAACAAACTCAAAATCAATGCAGAACTGATATAAAAAATATCGTAGAAGAAGCTCAAAATATTGCTTCTAAAAATGCTCAGGATGCAAGAGCAAAAGTAAAAGACGAAATTCAATCAAGAAAAGACTCTTTGACAAGAGAAAGTGAAGCATTGGAAGGTGCTTTAAAGTCCGGTGTAGTAACTGATTTAGCATCTTCTATTACTTCAAAATTATTAGGTAAAGACTTGGCAGTGAATAAGTAGTAAGGTGGCAGATTAGTTATGATGGAATTATTAAAAAAGTTAGCAGAATCAAACACTATCAACTTTATTATAATGTTGGTCATTCTTGCTGTTATTGTCGTTAAGATGAATTTAAAATCTGCGATGGATACATCTATTTCAAATGTTGCAGGAACTATTAAAAAATCTGACGATGCCAAGGCTGATTCTATAAAAAAACTAGAAAAGTCCAAATATGACGTCGAAAAACTACCAACAGATATTGCAAATTTGGAAAATGAAGCAAAAGTAAAGGCTGATGTTTTCAAAAAACAAATTGAAGAGTCTTCTTCAAAAGAAATTTCTAATATTCAAAACAGTGTTTCTCGTATAATGTCAATTGAAGAAAAGAAAATTTCTAATAGTTTGCAGAAAAAAACAATTGAAGAGTCTATTTCGATGGCTGAAAATAATATCAAAAGAATGTTGTCTGAAAATCCTGATTTGCACAGACAATTTATTCAAGAAAGTTTGGACGAGTTAGATAAGGTAAAATTATAATGGCGGAAAAAATAATTTCTACAGTTTCAAAAATTTACGCAAAATCTCTAATAGACTTAGCGACAGAGTCTAATTCTCTGGATTTGTTTCATGAGCAATTAAAAAATGTTCTAGATTCTTTTGAAGCATCATCTGATTTGCAAAATGTTATGAATAATCCAACCATTTCAGTTGAAAATAAAATTCAAATATTGGAAGAAGTTTTTGCTTCTCGTGTAGATAAAAAGATTTTGAATTTGTTAAAACTTTTGGTTGAAAAGAATAGATTTAATGAATTTGAATCTGTTTATCACGCATATTGCGAAATGTATGATAAAAAATCTAACAAAAAAACTGTTGAAGTTGTTTCAGCTGTAAAATTATCTTTTGAAGATAAGACAAATGTTTTGTTCAAATTGGAACATAAATTAAATTGTGAAATCACGCCATCTTGGAGCGTTGATGAAAATATTATTGCGGGACTATTGTTTAAATTTGATGATTATGTAATTGATACAAGTGTCCGCACTAAGATAGAAAGTTTAAGTAAGAGTATATCAAGGTAGAAGGGGAAATTATGGCATTAATACAACCTGATGAAATAAGTTCGATTATAAAAAGCAAAATCGACAATTACGAACTTCAAACAGAAGTATCTAATACCGGTTCCGTTTTGGAAGTAGGTGATGGTATTGCCAGAGTTTACGGGCTTCGTAATGTAATGGCAAACGAACTTGTAACGTTTGAAGATGGAAACGATACTTTGGGTATTGCAATGAACCTTGAAGAAGACAATGTTGGTATTGTAATCTTGGGTGAATACACAAATATCAAAGAAGGCACAACAGTTAAAACAACAGGCAGAATTGCTTCTGTTCCGGTTGGAGATGGCTTGATTGGCAGAATTGTTGACCCAACGGGTAAACCGTTGGACGGTAAGGGTGATTATCCTTATTCAAAAACAAGACCAATCGAAAGAGTTGCTCCGGGGATTGTTGCAAGACGTTCTGTTTATGAACCGTTGCAAACTGGTTTGACCGCAATCGACGCTTTGACTCCAATTGGTAGAGGTCAAAGAGAATTGATTATTGGCGACCGTCAAACCGGTAAAACAGCTATTGCAATTGATACAATTATCAACCAAAAAGGTAAGGACGTAATTTGTATTTATGTTGCAATTGGTCAAAAGGCTTCAACTGTTGCTCAATTGGCTAAAACTTTAGAAGAACACGGAGCTATGGCTTATACAATTATCGTTTCTTCAACAGCTAACGAATCTGCTCCATTGCAATATATTGCACCATTTGCCGGCGTTGCAATCGGTGAAGAATTTATGGAACAAGGTAAAGCTGTTTTGATTGTTTATGATGATTTGTCTAAACACGCTCAGGCTTACCGTGCAATGAGTTTGCTTTTAAAAAGACCACCAGGACGTGAAGCATACCCAGGGGATGTATTCTATTTACACTCTAGATTGTTAGAAAGAGCTGTAAAATTGAATGACGAACTTGGAGGCGGAAGTATTACAGCATTGCCGATTATTGAAACTCAAGCGGGCGATGTTTCAGCATACATTCCGACAAACGTAATTTCAATTACAGATGGTCAGATTTTCTTAGAAAGTAATTCTTTCAACGCTGGTATCAGACCGGCTATCAACGCAGGTATTTCAGTATCCCGTGTTGGTGGTGCAGCTCAAACTAAGGCGATTAAACAAGTTGCTGGTAAACTTCGTTTGGATTTGGCTCAGTTTAGAGAATTGGAAGCATTTGCTCAATTTGCATCTGACTTGGATGCTTCAACTAAGAAACAATTGTTGAGAGGTCAAAAATTAACAGAAGTGTTGAAACAACCTCAATACAATCCGTTGAGCGTAGCAGAACAAGTTTCAATTTTGTTTGCGGCTAACGAAGGAATTTTGGATGATATTGATAATACTAAAATTTCAAAATTCAAAAAAGAATGGTTTGTTTATTTCAACGCAAACTATTCAGACTTAGCTCAAAGATTGAACGCAGGTTCAGCTTTGTCAGATGATGATAAGAAAACTTTGATTGAAGGATTAAATTCTTTCAAAAGTACTTTTTAATAATAAATAATCAGGTTGGGTATTTTTACCCGCCTGATATTTCATAGTTATTTTAATAGGTAAAACGATGGCAAACTTAAAAGACATAAAAAACAGAATACAGAGTGTTGAAAGTACGAAGAAAATTACTCGTGCGATGAAAATGGTTGCAGCTGCGAAGGTAAAAAGAGCTGAAACCTCTGTAAAAACATCTCGTCCATATACAAGAGAATTGGTTTCAATGTTCCAAAAATTGATGAATTCAGTAACAGAATTTAGTAGTGAAACTTTGAAAATCAAGCAGGCAATCGACGATTATCCGGCTTTGTTGCAGATAAGAGATGTTAAAACTGTTGGTATGTTAGTTATTACCTCTAATAAGGGGTTAGCCGGTGCTTATAATGCTAACGTTGTTCGTGATGCTTTACGAAGAATTGCTGAATATAAAAAAGAAGGTGTTGAAGTTCGTTTATTTGTTGCCGGACAAAAAGGTATTTCCGCATTAAGAAAAAAATGCGAAGCCTTGGGCTGTCCTATAGAAAAGAAATATTTTTCCGCAATAGATGAACCTTCTCCAATTGAAGCTCGAGATATAGCAGAAGATTTGGCAGAATATTATGTTGCAAAGAAAATTGATAAGGTTGAAATTGTAACAACAAGATTTAAAAATATGATGAGTTATTCTGTTGAGAGTTGGCAAGTTTTACCGGTTGTTGGTGTTATGGATGTAAAAGAAAGAATTACGGATAACGTAATTGATCCATTGATGGAATTTGTTCCTGATAAACATCATATTTTACAAAAAATTGTTCCGATGTATATGACAAATATTTTTTATCAAGCATTGTTAGAAGCTCAAGCAAGCGAATTAGCTTCAAGAATGACTGCAATGTCTGCTGCTACAACAAATGCAGATAAAATGATTCATGATTTGTCTATCGTTTATAATAAAACACGTCAGACTGCAATCACTCAGGAAATTATTGAAGTTGTGTCTGGTGCAAATTCTCAATTAGGTTAATATATTTTATTGGAGTTTATATATTATGAAATTCAACTATAGCTTGAAAAAACGGGGGGGGGTAACCTCTTAAAGAAAGTCGTAGCCGATATTTTAGCGGATGGCACCCGCTTGTTCCATTGTGGAGAAATAAAGTTAAGGAATAATAATTTGTTTCATTACCTTGAGGAGAGGGATAGTGTGAGGTGTTTAACTGAACAAGAAAAGTCAGAGATTCTTCGTTCAAGTTCTGCTGATTTGTTCCAATCCCACGGCTTATCACTCAGAATGACGAATGCGATTGATAATCATAACGAATGTGGTCATCCTGAGCAAAGCGAAGGATCTCTAACAGCGTGTGTTTCAATAGAGTCCTGTTTAACCCCTCATCCTAGCCTTCTCCCCAAGGAGAAGGGAAATTCTTGTTGTCATGCTGAACTTGTTTCAGCATCTCTATCAGAACGCATAGGCGAGTTCCCCTCTCCAAGAAAAGAGGGGGTCGGTGAGAGGGTTCTTTCTTTTGCTAAGATAAAGCCCCTGAAACACATAATTAAAAAATGTGCGTTCACACTTGCAGAAGTCCTAATAACTCTCGGCATAATCGGAGTTGTTGCAGCTATTACTCTTCCGAATCTGATTACGGATTATAAGGCAAGAATTCTTAGGTCTCAATTCCAAAAGGCTTACGCTCGGGTTGAACAAGTTCATAGAGAAATGGTTGCTGCTGAGGAGTATTTGCCATTTTCTTTGCAGGATAATAATTATACTAGAGAATATCCTAGTTTGATTGCTAGTCATTTGGCTGGAGCTAAGGCTCCAAAGGCTGGAGATTGGTGGAATGGCGGTACTATCCAAAGCTACTTTAAAAAACTTGGCTATGGTGATATGAGTGGGAATATAGGTTCTCAGCTTCTTTGGTATATTGACGATGGTTATGTTGAACTTCCAACTTCCGAAATTTGGTGGATTGAAAACGGAACGGGGCAACAGGCTATTACTGTTGATATAAATGGTTATAATAATAAACCCAATAGATGGGGATATGATTTGTTTACATTTTTTTATGATGAAGAAAAAGATGCTTATATTCCTGATTATCATGGGAATTGTGATAATCTTCGAAATCTTTCTATTTCTAATTATAACGGAAGATCTTGTGCTTCAAAAGCTGCGAATGACCCGAATTATTTTAAAAAATTATTGAGAAAGCAAAAACTCTAGTTCAAAATCAAACAATTTCAATTATCTCAGATAGAGAAAAATCCGTCAGAAGATTTTTTATGCTTGGAGTTGCTACTTTGTATTTAATTTTTGAGTTTGGGTTTATAGAAAACTGTCGGGATGAAATTATTGCAATATGTTTTGCTGCTTCAAATATATTCATTTTAGACAAATCTATGATTTCTTCTTGGTGATTTATGATTTTTGTTTTCATATAAAATCCTTTCATTTTTAATATCGGATTTTTATTTGAATTTTTGATAAGAATTTGTAAAAATACTGCATTTGTAGGATATTTATTGTATAATTTCTTTAGATTTAGGTGAGGTGGATATGACTGTTATGACAATAAGTAAAATAAATGAATTAGCAAAAGAAGTTTTGGAAATTGAAGCAAATTCAATTTTGAGATTAAAAAATAATATTGGTGAAGAGTTTGATAAAGCAATCGATATTTTATACAACTGCAAAGGCAGAGTAATCGTTACCGGTATGGGCAAATCTGGTTTAATCGGTAAAAAAATTGCTGCGACAATGTCTTCAACCGGTACTCCGTCATACTTCTTGCATCCGGCAGAAAGTACACACGGTGATTCCGGTGTAATTACAAGAAATGATGTAATTATTGCTATTTCAAATAGTGGTGAAACTCAAGAATTGATGAACCTTTTACCTTTGATTAAAAGATTTGGCTGCGAAATGATTGGTATGACCGGAAATTTGAATTCAACTTTGGCTAAAACAAGTGAAGTTGTTTTAGATATTTCTGTTGAAAAAGAAGCGTGTCCTTTGGGTAAGGCTCCTACAGCCAGCACAACTGCAACATTGGCAATGGGCGATGCTTTGGCGGTATGTTTGATGGAGAAAAAAGGTTTTACTAAAGAAGACTTTTTGATGTTCCATCCATCAGGCAAACTTGGTAAAGGTTTGACTTATAAGGTTAAAGATTTGATGATTACAGGTGATAAGATGCCTATTGTAAATTCTGATGATTCTTTCACTTCTGTAATTAAGTCTATTTCTGAACACAAACTGGGTATGGCAATGATTTTAGATTCAGATAAAAAACTTGCAGGTGTTCTAACAGATGGTGATATTAGAAGAACTATCATTAAACATCCAGATATTTCCGGTTTGAAAGTTAAAGATGTTATGACTCTAAATCCAAAGAATATTACCTCCGATGCTTATGCTGCTTCAGCATTGAATTTGATGGAAAAATATTCAATCACAGCTTTAGCTGTTGTGGATGAAAACAATGTTCCTGTAGGTGTAATCCACGTTCATGATTTGTTGAGAGCAGGGGTTGCATAATGGATTTAAAAGAAATAGCTTCAAAAATTAAATTGTTAGCCTTTGATGTTGACGGCGTGATGACGGATGGTAGTATAACTTATGATGAGAATGGTACGGAGTACAAAACTTTTAACGCTAAAGACGGTCATGGCTTGGCAAAAATGGCAAAAAATGGTTTTATAACTGCGATAATCACCGGACGTAAAAATGGAACTGTTGATAGAAGAGCTTGTGATTTGAGGGTTACAGAAGTTTTTCAAGGGGTAAAAAATAAATTACCTATTCTTGAAGCTATTATGGAAAAGTATGAACTTAATTTTTCTCAAGTTGCTTATATGGGGGATGATGAACCTGATATTTGCATTTTAGAAAAAGTTGCAATTGCAGGATGTCCGGCTGATGCAGTTGCAAGAGTTCAGAGTGTATGTAATTTTAAGGCATCAAAAGATGGCGGAAGAGGAGCTGTAAGAGAGCTTTGCGATTTTGTTTTTGATGCTGTAAATTCAAATAATGAATAATAATTTTATATAAGGGGATATGATATGTACGAAATTAAAACACAGGCATTTTTTTCTGCCGCACACCATTTGTTGAATTATGATGGAGAATGTGAAAATCAACATGGTCATAATTGGATGGTTGAAGCATTTGTTCAAGGTGAAACTTTAAATAAAAGTAATATTTTAGTGGATTATAAAGTGTTGAAAAAAGAATTGAACGCTGTTTTAGATACTTTGGATCACAAGGATTTAAACGAATTACCTGAATTTAAAGGTGAAAGTCCCTCTAGTGAAATGATTTCTGCTTATATTTATAACAAATTGAAAGAAAGAATTGTTCAATTGAGCAAGATTACAGTTTGGGAAACTCAAACATCTTGTTGTTCTTATTTTGAAGCCGAATAGATAGTATTTTTTAGAAAGAGAGAAAATAAATGAATTTTATACAAGCTATTTTGATGGGTATTGTTCAAGGTTTGAGTGAATTTTTACCTGTATCAAGTTCTGCACATCTTGTTTTTACATCAAATTTTTATAAAGTATTTAAAAATATTCCAATCGTTGCTCAATCAAATGAAGAAGTGTTTTTTGATATAATGTTGCATTTAGGAACTTTGATTGCAGTATTGATATTTTTCAGAAAAGATGTTTGGGAGATTGCAAAGGCATTATTTTTAGCTTGTAAAAATAAAGATTTTTCTGACCATAAAGCAAAGTTGGGTATTTATATTATTGTTGGTACAATAATCACAATTGCTTTGGCTCTACCTTTCAATGATGTTGCCGAACATTTGGTTTTCCATCCAGCGTTGGTTGGGGGATTGTTAATAATTACCGGCGGTGTTTTGTTCTTGAGTGAATATTTGTCAAAGAAAAGAGAAGGTTCTTCTCAACAAGTTTCATTAAAGCAGTCAATTTTAATCGGTTTAGCTCAAGGTGTAGCAGTCCTTCCAGGGTTCTCTCGTTCAGGTTGGACAATGGCGACAGGTTTGTTTGCAGGTTTGGATAGAGCAACTTCTGCCAGATACTCATTTCTTTTGAGTATTCCAATTATTCTTGGGGCTTCTATGGTTTATCCGTTGGTAAAAATTAATGTTGCGGAGGCAGTAACTTATAACTGGTTAGCTATTTCGGTAGGAACAGTTGTATCTGGTGTTGTGGGTTACTTGTGTATAAAATATTTTATGAAATTTATCTCAAAATTTTCATTAAACATATTTGGCTACTATTGTGTAATAATGGGGGTTTTCACAATGGTATTTTTCAATATTTTTAAGTAAAAAGTTTTGTTAAAATTTGTAAATAAGCGTCGTTTAAGATAACAAAAAAAAATCTTGACATGTATTCTAATGAAAGAAATGCGGAGTTATCATGATTTTACCAGTAAGTAATTTTAGTGACAGGCATGTCGCTTTTAGGGCGAAGCCGGGGGAAAATAAAGACACTACATACGATGAGGATACTTTGTTGGAAAATAGTTTTTCCAACCGTGTTCGTATTGGTATGGATAAGTTGACAAAAGCATTTACTGTTTATCCTGCAAAAGGGTTAACAGGTAGTAAGAATTCAAATTTTTATGAGTTCTTAACTATGGGGACAGTGCCATATTTGATTGGTAGTGCAACTTTGATGGCAATCTTTAACGCTCCGAATAAATCTTTCATGCCAGATAGCAAAGTTCCTGCAAATTCTTTAGGGCGAAAGATGGCTTTAGGTGTTTTGTTTTATGGTATTTTTAAGTCTTTGTCAAAATCTTTTATTGATGCACCCGTAAAATGGTTTACCGGTGTAGATACTCAACTTCCGTATGCAAAAGTAAATTATCAATTACAGGAAAATCCTGATGATTATAACCTTACAAGTATTGAATATCACAAGGTTGGAGAAAGTGTTGATTTCACTCGATGGGATCAGTTGTATGGAGATCCTAAAAAAGGACAAGATTTGAATTTTAGATATGACAAAATTGCAAAGAAAAATGGTCTTGGTGAAAATTTAAACGATTCAGATCAGGAAGTAAAACCTATTTATAAAGAAGTTTTGGTAAAATCAAATTTAGCTAGAAGTTTTTCTTCTTATATGTGGGCTGCAACCGGTGTTGCTTTAGCGTTCCAAAAACCGTGGGATAATTTCTTTAAAGCTGCAACTTGGAAATTCTGGAAAGTTAACGAATTTACTCATTCATTGAAAGTTTTTGGTCAAAGTTTTGTTCAAAGTTGTAAAGACTTATACAAAGGTTCTCCGGATGCGGTTAAACATTTCGATAAACATGCCGGCAAATATTTGCTCGGTGCATCTGTTGCTATTACTGCATTGGGCTTGTTAAATACTCTGCATATAACGAAGAAACCTCCAAAACATGTTGCAGAACAGGTAATGGATTCTAATAAAGAAAGTGTGGTGAGTTAGATGAGAACAAATTTAATTCAAGCATACTTAAACGGCTCTCCAGCTGCAAAACAATATAATTCTGATAAAGCGGCAAAAGATTTTGATGTTCATAAAGAATTGAATAATAGAACTTTTATAAAACCATTACCAAGTAACGGCAAATTGGTTCGTAATAATTTATTCGATATGCCGGCAGAATTTTTTAAAGATGTTAAATATGATATAAATGCTCTTCGTCATTCTGTTAAAGGAGAAGCAAATGACCACGAACTTGGCAGATTGAATGATATGGGTATGAAACTGGGCGGGGTTGCTATTGCTTCTTATCTATTTACAAGAAAATCAACTCCTCTTACTAAAGTTATGGAATTTGTCGGCTTGGCGTCCTTCTTTACAGCAATGGATGTATGGCCTAAATTAGCTCTTCAACTTCCAGCTTATTTGGTTCATGGTTTTAATATTAGACAAAAATATGAAGACAATTATGGCAGAAAGAAATTGCTATACCAAGACCACCAGTTTATTCCTTGGGATTTGTACAGTGATGAAGAGATAAATAAAATCGGTGATAGATTAAAGGTTCCAAATAATATCCCGAACCGAAGAGAATTTATCCAAGAAAAAATGAGAAAAATTGCTCTTCAAAATAATACAATGTGGATGTTAACTGCCGGTTTTGCAACACCTATTACAAGTGCGTTGATTTGTAATGCTCTAACTAATCCTATTTCAAAATATCAGGATGGTAAAATTAACCAAAAAGCTGATAATTTACTTCTTAATTTTAATGAAGAAATAAAGAAAACCGATTTTTCAAAACAACAACAAGAATTGGAAAAATTGTTAACTGATAATAAAGGCAAACCTATCACGCCTGAATTGTTTGAACAAATTCATTCAAGATTATCTGAAGGCTTGGATAGAGTTGTTGCAACTGATATGCAGAAGGATTTAGAAAATATTATTCCAACGGGTTCAGGCTACACTATTGATAAAAAAGCAGTTGAAAATATCCAAAGTGCAATCAAAATTCAACTTGAACCTCTTCATTTGTCAGATGAAGATTTAGGCAAAATTCTTCCGAATACAGAATCTTTAAACCGTTCATTTGAGTCAAAGAATTTATTTAGAACAGAAGTTAAAGATTTTTCAGAATATTCAAAAGAAATTCAAAATGTATTAAATTATAATATTTCAGAATTTATCAAGGCAAATCCTGATAATCCTATTAATAGAAAACTCGGATTTGTTGCGAAAAAACTTGTTCACTCTCCTGAGTTTGGAGCTGATTCTCCACTTTTAAGTTCTTTGAAATTTACTCCATCTGCAATTTTGAACGAAGGAGCTATAAAGACAATTGAAAATGCTTCAAAAGTTTTGAATCAATTCAAGGCGGAAGTTGGAGTATTAGATAGATTTGCATATTTGAAGGCTGCACAAGCTCCAGAAACAATTCTTGCAAATAGCTGGAATAACATTACTGATGATATGCTAAAATCTCTTAATTTCACTCCGAAAGAAATTGCAAAGGCAAGAATTGATAGAGAAATTACTGGTCCATTATTGAGAGAAAAATTAGAATATATTGTTTCTGATGATACAAGATATAACCAGTTTGTAGATACTATGTTTAACAAGTTGTCTGAACTTCATGAAAAGATGGCTTCAATTGATGTTCCAAAAGATAACAATACAAATTCATATTTAGGCAAAGTAGATACCACATATGACGGAGCCGCAGAATCATTAAGAAAACTTGGAATGAATTCTCTTGCTCAAAGTATAAACGGAAAAGATGGCGATGTAAGATCTTCTGCTAAACATATTCAGATTTCGTTTGTTAAAGATAGAATTACAGGAGTAAAGAGTTCTTTCTACAGATTGTTAAATACAGTCGATGTTTATAGAAGAATTTCGCAATTAGATAAAATTCCTGCGGATACTTTGCATAATAAAATGCCATTACAAGTAAAAGAAGAATTGTTGGAATTTGTAAAACAAATGTTATTAGATGCTCACACATCTGATTATGCGGTTAAATTCTTTACTTTACGACATCCGGAAATTAATCCTCCGGCAAATGCTTCACCGGAAGAACTTGCAAGATTCTATTCTCAAGTTGAAGTTCAAAATGGTAAAGTTGTTAATAAAATATTAGGAACCCATCCGGATAATCAATTAGTTGAACTCTCTAATGATAAAGGTTTCTTCGGAAATGTAATGAGATTTGTTTATAAAGAATCTCCAAATCCTGATACCGTAAATAGAGGTCAAACAAGTTTGATTTGGGAAGACTTTATGAATTATCGTAAAGAACTTTTAGATATTCTTGGTGGAGATAGTAATTTTGCAAAACCATATCATTTGGTTGACGGTATTGTAAATTCAACGTCAGAAAGAAGATTCTTGCGTTTGGGTTGTGCTCCGGATGAAATGTTCTACAAATTGTGTAAACAAAAATTCAATAATCACAAATGGTTTAAGATGTTTGGCGGAATGGGTGCAGCATTACTCGGAGTTACTGTGTTATCACAATTCTTTATGGGTAAGATGAAAGTTCCTGAAACAGCTAAAAAGGAGAATAAGTAATTATGATAAATGTATCAACTAATTTAATAACAAGAAAACTTAATTCTCTAAATGTTTCAGCCCCTGTTGCAGCTTCAAATTCTGTTGTTGATTCAAGAAACTCCCAACCTTCTTTTGGAGATAATCTTCTTGCGAATTATTTGAATAATCAGGCTGTAATCAATTCCGCAACCGTTCAAAAGACAACTCCGGTTAAAGAAGTAAAAGCTCCGGCAAAACCTTATAAAAATAACTTACGAGATTTATTTTTAACTAATAATGCAAAAATTCTTGCAATTATTCCAAGAACATTTAATGCTAAAGACAAAGATGGTAATGAAATTATTGAAGGTAATGAAGAACACGGAACTTTTAAAAATGCAGTTGGTAGATTGGATGAAGTAAAGGCAGAAGGTTTTAATACTCTTCACGTTTTACCGATAAATCCTCCTGGTGCAAGTAATGCAATGGGAACAGCAGGTTCTGTTTATGCTCCGGCTGATATGTTAAAAATTGATCCCGTGTTATTAGATAAAAATGATCCTCGTTCTGATAGAGAACAGTTTAAATCTTTTGTGGATGAATGCCATAAAAGAGGTTTGAGAGTTATGGTTGATATGCCAAGTTGTGCATCTTATGACTTATATAATGCAAGACCGGAATTGATGGCTCATGAGCGTAACGGTCTGGCAAAAACACCTCAAGGCTGGTTTGATATTAGAATGTTCCAACCTTGGGAAGATGAAGGTATAAGAACACTTAACCCAGAATTATTAGAGTATCATAGAAAATTCGTTGATATGATGATTGATGCGGGTGTAGATGGTATTAGAGCCGATGTAGCAAGGGCGAAACCTGTAGAATTTTGGGATATTATAATTCCTTATTCAAGAAAACGTGATCCAGAGTTTGCTTGGCTTGCAGAAACTTATACTTATGAAGATGCTTCTCCTCAGGCAAATATGCCGTATGATAGACCGGAAGATTCGCTAAGAGCCGGTTTTGATGCGTATTATGGGCAATATCATATTTTTAATGAGTGGAATACCGCATCTCAATTGCACGATTATGTAATTGATAACTTGAATATGTCATATAGAGTCGAAAAAGGCAAATCTTTGATTGGGTCTTTCGCTACTCACGATGATATTTCACCAATGTTCCATGGCGGAGAAGTTTATTGTAACCTTACTTCAGGCTTAGAAGTTACGTTACCTATGTTGAATCCGTACTTTGTAGATGGTTTCCAATCAGGTGATTGGTATAGCTATGATTACAGGGGAAAATCTTCTCCGGAAACAATGACTGATAATCACGATTTAACTGTTCACCAAGGGAAATTAGATATTTTCAATTTATCACGTAAACCGGGAGGCGATAAACCTCAAATTGGTAAGTTTATGACAGAATGTTTTAAATTGCGTGATAAATATAATGATGTATTAACTCGTGGTTCATATATTGTACTTGATAAGAAAAAGGATAAATTAGACCAAGTTATTGCGTTTGCTCGTCATAGACAAGGCAGAACATTACTTGTAATAGCCAATAAAAACGTAAATAGAGATGTGGCTTGTAAGATTGAAGTTCCGTCTTTGAAAGCCGATCAAAAACTCGTCAATTTGTTACCATCTTACGGTAAGGAAAGTCAATTCCAAGTATCACAAGGCGAAGTTTCTGTAAACTTAGGACCGGGAAGAATTCACGTATTTGAGATTGATACACCATATATCGAAAGATATTCAAAGAATGTTTATAAGCAACATTAATTAATAATTGCATATTAAGAGAAACAGAGCAAAGCCCAGTTTTAACACTGGGCTTAATTTTATTTATAATTTAAAAATCTTATATAGGGGTTCGGGGTCATAGCCCCTGAAAACTCGAGCCATTTAATCATTCGTGTTTTTCTTTTTCGGTTCTGCTTTTTCTTTTTTCATCGAAATAAAAAAGAAAAAGTGAACACTGAATTAAATCCTTGTAAGGATGAGTTTAGTTATCTGAAATATATCCATTAATTGCAGAATAAGCTGCAACATATGGAGATGAAAGGTAGATATAACCTTTGGTGTTTCCTAATCGTCCTTGGAAGTTTCTATTTTGAGTAGATAAGCAAACTTCTCCATCTGCCAAAATTCCGGCATGAATTCCAACACATGGACCGCATCCAGGAGGTAGAATTGTTGCATTTGAATCCATAAAGATTTCTAGTAATCCTTCTTTAAGAGCTTGCTTGTAAATATCTCGAGACGCCGGACAAATTAGCATTCTGACTCCTTCGTGAACTTTTTTGCCCTTAAGAATTTTTGCAACAGTTCGCATATCTTCAATTCTTCCGTTTGTGCAAGTTCCAACATAAACTTGGTCAACTTTTATATCGTTTAAATCCTTTGCAAGTTTCGTATTATCAACGGTGTGCGGGCATGAAACGGTATGCTCAATAGTTGGAGCATCAATTTCTATAATCCGTTCATAGATTGCATCGGCATCGGGTTTGATTTCTTTGTACATTTCTCCTCTGCCTCGAGATATTAAATACTCTTTAGTTTTTTCATCAGGAACGAATAAACCGCATTTTGCACCAGCTTCAACAGCCATATTAGCAAGAGTAAAACGTTCTGCCATACACAG